>JAUNQZ010000111.1:417-4692 GCA_030535915.1 bacterium | reverse complement strand
CAATAGCCCCTTTGATAAGTGCACGGGATGCAGCGCCAATGCCAATTAAGAGACGCCACGGTCCATTTCCAGATTGAACACCAACGGCATGGTGGAGTTCTTTTGTGTTTTCGCCAAGTTCAAGCATGTCTCCGACGCAAACAACTTTTTCTCCAGGTTCAGGTGTTCCCGCGAAAGTTTCAAGTGCTGCTTGCATGGAGAGAGGGTTTGCATTGTAGGCATCATTTATAACATTAAAGTGTCCAATTGCAAGTTGCTCCCAACGCATTGCAGGTGCTTGGAAGGTTTTTAAGCCTTCGAGTGCTTCTTGTTGAGAAATCCCTAAAGAGCGCGCTGCGGCATAGGCTAAAAGGACATTGGATGCATTATGTTCACCGCACAGTCCGGAATCAAGCAAGATTGCGGGCTCATCTGCATGGTGGACGCGTAAGAGACCTTTTGCAATGGGTTCGCCATACCAATCGGCGGCGTCGTTCTTTATTGAGCATGTCACGATACGCGCATTGGTCGCATTTTTTAGAACTTCATAAGCATGCGTTTCAAGCGAGAGAACAACAAAACTGTCAGCGGGAATATTTGCAAGGAGCTTTGCTTTTTCTTTAGCGATTTCTTCTTCAGAGCCAAAGTATTCAATGTGCGCAGGTCCAATGGCGGAGATGACGGCGGCATCTGGATCCATCGTATCTGCGAGAGGATTCATGTCATTGGGATGACTAATACCTGCTTCAATAACCGCAAATTTGGCATCTTTAGGAATGGAGAGAATGGATAAAGGAAGTCCAACATCATTATTGTAATTACCGATGGTCGCAGAGGTTTTTCCTGCTCCAGAGAGCATCGCAGAGGCGAGTTCTTTGAGGGTTGTCTTTCCTGCGGATCCTGTGATGCCAAGGATGCGTGTATGTTTTTTGAGTGTTTTACGATACCCTTTTGCGAGCGCATGAAGGGCGACTGCAGGATCTTCTACAAGGAGCAACGGTAAATCGGCCAAGTGCGCTGGAGGCGCCCAGTTGCGCGCCACCATTGCAGCTGTAGCACCTTGTTTGAATGCGACCTCAACAAAATCATGTCCATCGTGACGCTCTCCACGCAGTGCAACATAGAGTGCTCCAACATTAACTTTGCGGCTATCTTGTGTAATTGTAGTAAAAGGGAACGTGGGCTGTATCGACCATGTACCTTTTGTCCATTGAGCCATTTCGTTTGCGGTCATAATAAATCCTTTATGAAGCGAGTTAATCGATGGGAGCAGAACCTTCAGCGAAGGCTTTGATCATTGTTGCTGTAAGAGAAATGGGACCTTCTTGAGGGAGGAGGGATTTACATTCTTCAGGTGTAAGCCAGTCGGCATGCGCGAGTTCTCCATCTGCGAGGATGAGTTTCCTTCGCGAGGTTGCTTTTACGAAGAAACCCATAAGAAGTGAATTGCTGAGTCCCCAAGGTTGGGATCCAAAATAAACAAAGGGGCCCTTAATTTCGAGATTTGTTTCTTCAAGCGCTTCTCGAATGCATGTTTCCTCAAGCGATTCGCCAACGGCGCAGTAACCTGCAACCAAGGCGGGTCCTGTATAAGGGCGATTTGCATAACGCGTAACGAGCAACTTCCCCTTGCGAACAATTCCAAGAATAACGGCAGGGGAAATCGGAATGTAAAACGCATGATGACACGCTTTGCAAATAAGTTCACCTTCATCGCCAATGGATAGAGGCCCCTTCTGACACGAAGGACAAGAGGTGTGACTTTGCCAAAAAGTGACAAGGTGTTTCGCAACGAAGAGTGCGCTTCTTACTTCAAGAGGTTGGAAGTGTCGTATCGCTGCAAGCGTGAAAGCCTCTTTTTGCAATCGAGCGGGGATTTGTCCCCCATTATAAATTGCAACATCGCCACATTGAACGAGGGCTCGCTTTTTTGTTCTTGAAGTCACGGATTGCAGTGCGTAGCGTTGCGTCTTAAGATCGGCATAAAACGCATAATGCTTGTGAGCTGTTATGGTTTTAGGGAAGCGTTCAATGGGATAGTCTTCGTGTAACATCCGCAGCCCCATCCTTAATTTAGCTTGTCTTACGCCTTAACGCATGCCTTAACGAGCGATTCCCACTCGGGAAGCGAAAGCGTTTCTGCGCGACGGGCGGGATCAATTCCAATCGCAGCACAATCAATGGTATTGAACGGCGGTGGCGATTTCCGCAAGACCTTACCGAGTTGTTTTCGGCGTTGTGTGAAAAGATGTTTAGAGAGTTTTCGAAACGACTCTTTTTGCGCTTCTGTGAGCGAGGAACGCTGATGGCGATCCATCGCAACAATGGCACTGGTCACTTCCGGTGGAGGCCAAAAACATGAAGGCTTGACATTGCGTACAACGCGAACATCATAGTCCAATTGAATCCAAACCCCTGCAGTGCCTCGTTCGGGAGTCGATGGCGGTGCTGCAAATCGGTTGGCGACCTCCAACTGTACGAGTGTAACGAGGCGTTGGGGTGCCTTGGGATGGCAGATAAGATCCATCAAGATTCGCGTGCCAACAGAGTAGGGGAGATTTGAGGCAAATGCTTTAAAGTCTTCCGCAAGCAATTCATCCCAATCAAAATTAAGCGCATCTCCTTCAAGCAGTGTCAGCGTATCAGGGTAGTCTTTGCATAATGAATCGCGCAACCACTGTGCAAGTGCGGGGTCTTTTTCGATGGCAGTTACATGTGCTTCGCGTTGGAGGAGCGCCTCTGTCATGACCCCAAGTCCGGGCCCGACCTCAAGAACTTTTTCCCCTGGATGAATACCCACCGCATTTGCAAGAACATCAAGGATGTTGCGGTCGATAAGAAAGTTTTGCCCTAATGTTTTATTAGGGTGAAAGCCGCGCTCGATGCACCATGCTTTTACATCACTTGGAGAGGTTCGATTCATGTGTATTAGAATTGAGGATCGTTAATTTTAATGTAAGCACGCTTACGGAGACCATCTGTCCATACCTTATAAGCTTCTTCAGCTTCTTTGTTATAGACATCGTTTTCGACTTTTGTCCAAATGGATTGGAGGGGTGGGATTTCGCCTATCTTCACTGCAACTTTTTCAACGATAAGGTGAAATTCTCCGCCCATGTGAAGGCGCTTACGTTCGCCGGTCTTCATGGATTCAATTAATTCAATGACCGCGGGAGAGAAATTTTCGGTGAGAGAAACAAATCCCCAATCACCACCGAGCGATGCCTTTTCGTCAATGGAATATTCCTTTGCAATTTTTTCAAACGGCTGACCATCTTCAAGTGCTTGCCACAAGTTATCGGCCTGAACGGTTGTGCCTTGCAATAAAATTGTACGCACATGTGTACCAGAAGAGGTCGCATAGCTTTCCTTATTCGCAGTATAATGTTCGCGAACCATGCGCGGAGAAATTTTAATTTTCTCATTCACATACGTTTGACGCATCGCTTGCAAAATCACATTTTCTCGTACTTTTTCGGCCCACTCGGGATACGTTAAATGGATTTTTTTGAGACGCTCTTTCAAGAGTGCTTCATTCCCGCCGAATTCTTCTGCAATAATCGACTGAATGCGAGAAGCAATGATTTTGTCGGGAAGCGTCATCCCAGTGGATTCGTATTCTTGCAAAATAAGAATGCGATCAATGAGGAGATCAAGGACAATCGGGTAAAGTTCTTTCACCTTCTGTGCTTGTTGATGCGGCGGGATGCGTGTTAAGTCAAAGTTATTGTAAAGTTCACGCATCGCAGTATCAAGGGTCACAACTTTGTCATTGATATGAGCGGCAATCCCATCATAATAGCTGGGACCACTCTCAGCCGCCTGTGCAAAACAATATGTAGAAAAAATCAAACCTAAGAAAAATATCCATTTACGCATCGCGCGAATCCTTATTATTAAATGCTGAAATGCACCAAAATCTAATTCCATTTTCTAACCATAATAATAGCAAAAAAGTCATGCGCTGTGAAGATAAAACTCTCCCTCAAGCGATTTTCTTCACAGAAGATTTCACATAACTTATTCCAAAAGATTAGGTTAAAGTTATTTTTTACTTGACTTCTTATGGCCAATGTGTATAATAGACGCGCATTTCCTAACATTATTGGGATAATAAGGAGTAAAACATGGCTACGAAAAAGCCCGCAAAGACGACTGCCGCTAAGACTGAAGCACCTGCTGAAAAGAAGGTCGCTAAGGCTCCTGCTGCAAAGAAAACCTGCACCAAGAAGGCTTGTGCTTGCAAGGCTGAGGCTCCTGCCGAAGCTCCTGCTAAGAAAGCCCCCGCTAAGAAAG
>JAUNQZ010000111.1:0-391 GCA_030535915.1 bacterium | reverse complement strand
CGCTGAAATCGGCAGCAAGGTCTTCGTTGCTGGTTCCTTCAACAACTGGGACGCAACCGCAAAGCAACTCGAAGACAAGAAGGGCACCGGCCTTTACACTGCAATCGTTGTCCTCCCCAAGGGTACACACGAATACAAGTTTGTCATCAATGGTGCTTGGTGTGCTGATCCTGAATGCAAGGATTGGGTCCAGAACGATGTTGGTTCCTACAACAGCGTTAAAATCGTTGACTAAAACGACCATTGCATTACATAAAAGAGAACCCCGTGCGCTTCGTACGGGGCTCTTTTTTTATTACAAAACAAAAAGGTAAAAATTTATTCATAGATCAACCCCCTCTACTAAGAGAATGACGAGGGATCCATAGACCGGACTTTCTACAAAACCCTC
>JAUNQZ010000110.1 GCA_030535915.1 bacterium | reverse complement strand
ATTCGACAACTGTTCCCCCAGTCACTGCGTAATTTTGCTTGCAATTTACACTTTTCTTAAAATTTGAATCTTCAGCATAAAGAGAAAAGCGTGATGATTTTCTCATCACGCCATTCAAGCTTCGTAAAATGTACGATTTTACAGTGTTTTGAATGATTTACGAGAAATCAAGCGCGAGCGAACCCGACTTCACTTCCACATAATTCAACTTACCACCGAGGGTAATATCGCGCATTTTTGCGAAGGTTGCGATATCAACCGTCAATGTTGTACCATTGACTTCAAGACCCGGTTTCCCTGCAACAGCTGTGGCGACTTGACCCATGATAGCAGAAGCACCTGCAGCGCCACCCATCATCATCATGGAGACCTTGGTTAAAGTCACATCCAATGCGGTACCATCCTTTGCGGGAGCAAATTCAATACGCGCTTCAACCGGAACAGGAAGAATGCCCATGGAGGCCTTACACTTAAAAACAAAGGTGCCATCCTTAAGGACAACTTTGGGGCTCTTCAACTTCTTTGCAGCTTCAGGATTGGCTTCTCCAATTTTAGCAAAAGCAGTTTCCACAACCTTGTTCAAGTCGGCTTCAGTTAATGTCAAACCAATTTTAGAAATAATCATTGTTGTTTCCTTGTTTTCTACAATCGTTTTTTAAACGCGCACATTATAGCACAAAAGTTTACCTTATGGGGAGAGATATTTTAGGCTTGTAGCATTTCTTGCCAAAGCGCTTCAAGTTTCTTCTCCGAGGTTCTTTCAAAAGGCTGAAGCGTCGGATTAAAGAGTCCCATTCGTAAACTTTCGATTGCCCAACGATAGTCATTCAACTTGCGTGCATCATGGCGAGGTTTCTTTGTTAGCACAACAAAGTCTGTGTAGCGTTGCCATGCGCCTTGCAACATCGCGAGTTTCTTCCGGTCTCCGGCAGGATTATTCCGTGCTCGTTCAAGACGATCCGCAATGGCTTGTAAAATCAGCGGGTAACGATCTAACCAAAGCGAAGGTGTCGCAGCGACAAACCCATCATAAACAAGCCACGCCAATTGATCCAGCACATCTTCTGTTGTTTCAGGATAAATACCTGTAAGCGTCGTTGCGAGATGTTCAAGGCGAGCCGTTTCTGTGAGGATGTAAATGAGATGACGTCGCAACCCATTCGCTGTTGAAGGAAGCTGTTGCTTACATGCACTGTAACGCGCATTGAGCTCTTCCGTTGTTTTGGGATCGTCTGGATTTTTAAGAAAGGTCATCTCAATCGCACGATAGAGCATTTCTTGTCCCATGCGTCCAACATCAATCTCTGCGGTTTTCAAGAAGGCTTTTACTGCTGGCGTTAAAGAGGGGAACTGACCATACGCATTCCATTGACTTCCGCCTTTTGCACGCAACGCCTCAAGACACTCTTTACGATTTGCCAATCGTGCCAATGCGGGATCTGCAATCGTTGCGGCTTTTGGCGCTGGTGCCGTCTTTTTATCCGCGAACAATTCAATTAGCAAATCAAGATTACGACCTTGTCCAAGAACTGTTTCCCCATCCACCACACGATAATTCATACGCAAATGATTGGGGAGGCGTTCTTCTGCCCAAGGCGTTTCATCAACACGCACGGCTTTTTCATCTCGCAAACATTGATAAAGCGATTCAACCAATGGACGACGATAAGGTGTCACACGCGAAAGAATGAGGCTCTGCACTTCCAAGAGTGACCCCAAAACATGTCGTGTACGACTCGGCAAAGCATTGAGAAGCCACATGATTTTTTCTGGCAACAATCCAGGCACCAACCATTCGCCATGCCAATGTGCGAGGAGATGCACATTCGCAGGTGTTGCAATAAGTGTAACGCCATCATCCACCGCCTGCGGATCATGCACATAAACAACCGGGAAGCGTTCCCCGCCAATCGTCATCTCTACAGGGAAGTCTCGCGAGGTTGCATCATCCACCTCAAAGGCTTTTCCCTTCAAGGGTAAAGGAGGACAGCGCTTTCGCAATGTATGCGCATTGCAAACCTCTGCAGGAAGATGTGCTTCATAAAACGAAATCAATGCTTCTCGCAATGAATCGCGTTCATTACGACGCAAGGCAAGCAATTGATCCAACAGTCGTTGCCGTTGCCAATTGGCTTGCAACCAAGCGGGAGCATGTCGTAAAGCATCGGGTTCACACAATGCATCTGCAATGAAAAAGCGACGCGCAGCCGGAGGATCTAAATGCGACAAATCTCGCAATCGACCCGAAGCTAACAAGAGTCCAAAGAGTGTGACATCCTCATGCACACGTACAAAGCCACGTTCTCCATCCCAAAACGCAGAGTGTCGATGCACTTTACAGAGCGGGCCTGCGATAGGTTCAATCCACCGTGGATCAATGCAAGCGACATGGCGAGCAAAGAGACGCGAAGTCTCAACCAATTCTCCCGCAAGGACCCATTCTTTTGATGTTGGCAATTCATCCGGTCGCGGTTTCTTAGGTGGTACATGCGTAGACGATGGTTTCTCTCGTTTCTCCTTTGCAAGGCCACTTCCTGGGAAAAGTACAAAGCGAACACCAAACGCTCCACGATATTCACGCGCTTCACGATCAAAATGACCAATGCGTGATAAGAGACCGCTCAACAGTGCTCGATGAAGTCCGACCTCCCCACCCTGCGTGCTCTGCACATGCAACGAACGACTCTTACAAAGGTCTTCAAGCTGTGCACGAATATTTGCCCACTCTCGCATCTTTGGATAAGAGATAAATGTCGCCTTGCAACGTTTACGGCGTTGCGTTTCACTCGTACCTTGAGAAGCGTCATTCCACCATGCCCATAGTTTTAAGCGTGCATTAAAATCTGAAACCGTTGATTTGAAGCGTGCGTGTTGTTGATCGGCTTGCGCGCTCTTTTCAAAGGGTCGCAAGAGCGGTTCGTCACATGCCATCGCCGCAACAACGGTCAATGCATCGGCGAGGGATTGCTCCGCCTCAGCCGCAAGCAACATGCGCGCAAAACGAGGCTCAAGCGGGAAGGTTGCCAATGCTCGACCAATCCCCGTCAAACGCCAAGAGTGCTCCTCTTTTCCACCTTCGCGTGTTCGCACATTGCGTTGCAAAGCACCCAATTCAAGCAACTCACGATACCCTTCACGAATCGCGGTTCCAGCGGGTGGTTCTAAGAAAGGAAAATCCTCAATACGCCCCAACCGCAAATCCGCCATTGTAAGAATCACACCTGCCAAGGCAGAGCGTTTAATTTCGGGTGCTGTATGCGGTTCACGACGAAGGTAATCTTCCTCACTATAAAGGCGAATGCAAATACCTGGACCGACGCGTCCACAGCGACCCATGCGTTGACGAGCAGAAGCTTGACTAATCGGTTCAATACGCAAAGTCTGCACATGGCGCTGTGCGGAGTAACGCTTGATGCGAGCCACACCCGAATCAATCACCGCGCGAATCCCCGGAATCGTCACCGAAGTTTCAGCCACATTGGTTGCAAGCACAATTCGACGTTTATCTGAAGCTTGGAAAACACGCGCTTGCTCCCCCGCCGGCAATGAAGCTAACAACGGCAAACATTCCGTTCGCGGTAAACGACGCGATTCCAAGAAAGCCATCGTTTCACGAATATCGCGTTCGCCTGGTAAGAAAACAAGAATATCTCCCGAATCCGGTCCCAGCATATCCACCGCATTGGCGACACGACGCGGCAAATCGTCTTCTTCTGCATCTTCCTCTGGCATCCATACAGTTTCAATAGGATACAAACGTCCCGGAATAGAAACTACAGGAGCTTGATTAAAAAACGTAGAGAAGCGTTCTGCATCAAGCGTTGCAGACGAAATAATCACCCGCAAATCAGGTCGTTTAGATAAAACCTGTTTAAGGATTCCAAGCAAGAAATCAATATTAAGGCTACGTTCATGTGCTTCGTCAACAATAATCGTTGAGTATCGACGAAACAATGGGTCCTCTCGCGTTTCCGCAAGCAAAATACCATCGGTCATGAACTTAAAACGTGTCGCAGGTGAAAGTTTGCGCTCGAAGCGATGCTGATAACCGACCTTAGAGCCAATCGGAGTTTGCAATTCATCTGCCAAGCGACGCGCCATTGCAAGTGCTGCAAGGCGACGCGGTTGTGTAATGCCAATCCATCCCTTTGCTTCGGGATGTGCCATCGCAACCAATTTAGGGAGCTGCGTTGTTTTACCCGAACCTGTATCACCACAAACAATCACCACCTGATGCGAACGCATTGTTTCAATGAGCGTTTCGGCATACGCGCTAATCGGCAATGATGCGGGTAAAGTATACAACGATGAGGACACGCTAACGCTTTCTAAAAAGTAAAGACCCGTGAAAACTCACGAGTCTCTCTTTATTAATAAATGGCGGAGGGGGGGGGATTCGAACCCCCGGTATCCCTCGCGGAATACGGCGATTTAGCAAACCGCTGCCTTCGGCCACTCGGCCACCCCTCCGCAGAGTGACTTTTCACAACCAAAAGTAGGCACATAATATCAAATCCCAATTAGAATTGCAAGCCTGATTTTAGCAAAAAGTAAATAATGTGAAAGTTTTCTTATACCCATCGCAAATCGTCAAACCCGCGTTTTATAACAACTCAAAATCCCAGCCAAAAATCACTTTTTGGGACACTTTTTTCAACCGCCCTAAAACCCTTTAAAATCAAGGCCGATGATTTTGATTGTCAAAGTCGCCCTTTTTGCTAGTCAATATGGGCGAC
>JAUNQZ010000109.1 GCA_030535915.1 bacterium | reverse complement strand
CGTTGGTCTCTCAACAACCATTCTCCCGCATAACTTCATTGAACTTCTTGAAGCAGAAATTGCAATTTTACAAAAGAAACCCTGTCCCACCCTTGTGCCAGACTTTATCACTGGCGGGATGATGGATGCTTCGGAATATGACAATGGCCGTGGAAGCGTTAAGGTCCGTGCGCGTATTGAAGAGCGAAAAAATGAAAAAAATAAGCTTTTCATTACCTCAACGCCCTACGGCGTCACAACGGATCGTTTAGCAGATTCGATTGAAAAAACTATCAAAACCAAAAAGCTTCCCATTCGTCATATTGACAACTTTACGGCAGAAAAAGTTGAGATTGAGCTTTCGCTCACGCCGGGATCAAAGGCGGAAGATGTTAAAAAGAAACTCTATGCCTTTACCGAATGCGAGCGTAAAATCACTAGTCGTGTTGTTGTTTTGCGTGACAATCGTCCGTGCGAAATGACCGTACCGGAGATGTTGGCTGCACATGCAGAACTGCTGAAAGACATTTTCCGTAGAGAATTTGAAGTCCGCCTCGGTGAAATCAAAGCATTGATGCTTCGAAAAACACTTGAAGCTATTTTTATTGAGAATCGCATCTATAAGCGCATTGAATCCGCAAAAACCGCAGATAGTGTTGCCGCCGAGATTCGCAAAGGTTTCGTTCCCTTCCGTGATCAGTTGGAACACGACCTTACAGATGAAGAAATTGAGACACTGTTAAAAATTCCGATTCGTCGAATTTCGCTCTATGATATCAATCGTCATTTAGATGAAATGCGTGCATTACGTGAAGAAATGGCAGAAATTGAAGATCACCTCGCCCATCTCGCACGTTATGCCACAAAATACCTTAAAGGTATTATTAAGGAATACGCAAAAGAATTCCCTCGCTTAACAGAAATCTCTGATGGATTCCAAGAAATTGACGAACGAGCCCTTACGGCGACAGAGTTGACGTTGCGTCTTTCTGAAGACCGTTATATCGGTCATGAGATTCGTCAAGGTTCTCAACTCTTTGCCTGCTCGAGTTTGGATAAAGTTTATATCCTTTGGTCTGATGGGCGCTATCGCTTTATGCCTCCGCCAGATAAACTCTTGGCAGATGCCGTCTATGACCCTGGAAAAGATTGGCTGGATGCACTTCGTCCACGCGCACCGATTCGATATTTCGACACGGGTATTTATCAACGCGACGATGTCTTTACATGTGTGTATTATGAACCCATCTATGGTTTCACTTATATCAAACGCTTCACTTGGGGCGGCATGATTATGAATAAGGATTACAATCTTGTTCCGGAAGGTTCAACGATTATCCTTTTCTGCAAGGGTACACCTGAAGCAATCTACGTGAAATTCAAATACATCAAAGGTCAACGCATCACGCAGCAAATCTTTGATCCAAGCGAAGCGCGTGTTTCATCTGCAGGTTCCAAGGGTATTCAAATGACACCCAAACAGATTGAACGCATTGACACGCGTAAAGGACAGTGGTGGGTTGAATCAGAAGGTTCCACAAAAGGTGCCCTTCTTTAAAACTCATTACTCATCTCCAAAGCATCTATTAAAAAGGCTCCGATTGGAGCCTTTTTAATTTTAGTTAAGATTAAATAAAAATGTTTTATTTTTCCAAATGAACGCTCTTTTACCCAACTGAGACCGATTCCTCTGGATAACGCACACGATGAACGCGTTGATGGCCAGCCATCATCATTGCAATTGAAAGCGGACCGATACGCCCGAGAAACATGGCCAATGAAATGATGACGCGACCAATGGGTGAAAGTGAAGTAGTTGCATTAAGCGAAGTGCCAACCGTACCAAAAGCGGAAGAGACTTCATAAAACAATCCAAGACTACCAGCTTTTTGCAAAAGTAATGTTTCAGTAATACTTAACATAAAGTAAAAGACAAAAACCATCAATAAATAGAAAACAAAAAGCACCATTGCTTCACGACAAACAGTATCAGGGATTGTTCGTTGATGGACATGAACCGTTTGGTCACCACGGACATAAGCTCGAATTAAGAGAACAAGCACAACAACTGTTGTTGTTTTCACACCACCCGCCATAGAGCCAGGAGACGCGCCAATTAACATTAAAATAATTGAGAGTGTATTTGCAGGTGTAGAAACTTCTGTCAAATCAATATAATTGAAGCCCGCCGTACGGAAGGATGTCGTCTGTGCAAAACTTGTTAGAATTTTCATAAAATTCGCTTTGAGAGAATCAAAAGCGACCGAAAATTGACCTTGTTTTAAAGACTCATAAACAGAGGGCATCTCTTCCGTTGCGAGCGACGCGTTCCATTCAAAGATAACGAAAAGAGTCGTTCCAACAATTAAAAGAATCAACGTTGTCCAAAGGACTAAACGCGAATGAAGCGAAATTTGCCCCTTAAGCCTTAAATCTCGTCTCCAAAAACGATAATGCGCAAGATTTGAAATCACAAGGAATCCAATACCACCCAAAATCACAAGCACTGTAATCATGAGCATATAAGTTACATCATGATTAACAGCAATAAGGTTCTCGGAATGAAGTGAAATTCCTGCATTGCAAAAGGCACTAATTGCATGGAAAGTTCCGTACCATAGACTTTTTAATAACGGATAATCATACCCCACAAAATAACGATAACTTAAAACCAACAACCCAACACATTCAAAAAAAGCCACATATCGAATGGTTTGCCAAAGAATATCATTTGGTCGAGTCGTTGCGGATGCGCCATAGTTCATTACAATTTGAGACTCCCCTGAAGAAGAGAGCCGGCCTAAAAGCAATGAAACAATTAATGTTCCTAAAGTCATCAATCCAATGCCACCCAACTGAATACAACAAAGCAAAATGACTTGTCCAAAATCAGTATAATATGTCGGGACATCTACGACTGTCAATCCTGTCACGCAAGAAGCTGAAGTCGCCATAAAAAAGTTATCAAGGATGATAGACCAACAAAGATGCCAGTCAAATGAACCATCAAAAAGCAATCCTGGCCATCTACCATCTACCCGCGCCCATGGTGTACACAACAACAAGCAACCAAAAAGAATTAACAACAAAAAGGTCATCCCAAGAAGTCTCCGTGGATTCAGAGGCTTGTTGGGTTTAATCATTAACATTGGTTTAATTGTTATTGAGTCATCCTCAAGAGCAGCAAGACGAGCGAGGCGTTCACGGTGAAGTTGTGCTTTCGTGTCATCTGTCGTTGTATGCGATAAATCTTTAGGCTCTATACTCATAATTTTAATTCCTCTGCCGTTGGTATAGAGAGACCTTGGCCACGATAGCAAATGCCAAGCTCTTCGTATTTATGAACCCCAAGCTCATGATAAGGCAAGCGATCAATGCGTTGTACATTAAGCCCTTTAATAAATTCACGCGTTTCTGCTTTTTCTTCATCCGTACTGTTCAACTCATGTGCAACAACTTGACGAATCCAAACTGGTTTTTGTGTTTCACGGAGATAGTTAAAGATTTGCCGCGTTTGCGTTTGATCAAGCCCTGTAACTTCTTTAAATCGATCTGCATTTGGATGTTTTACATCTAAGAGAACAAGGTCAACTTCATCAAGTAATGCTCGTGTTTGCGGCGTGTCAATTGCACCCGAAGTATCCAATGCCACATGAATATCATATTCATGCAAAACTTTTACAATTGGCAAAAGAGCTTCAGCTTGTAAAAGGGGCTCTCCTCCAGAAAAAGTTACCCCGCCCTCTGTTCCAAAATAAGGTCGCATCCGACGAGCGCGCTTTAAAATATCGTCCGCTTGTGCAACTTGTCCTCCCGATGGAGACCATGTATCTGGATTATGGCAAAAGAGACAACGCAAAGGACAACCTTGTAAAAAGACAACAAGACGAATGCCTGGGCCATCAACAGCGCCAAAACTTTCATACGAATGTACACGCAAGTCCATGTTTACTTCTCCTTTGTTTTTATTGATGGCAAATGTTCTAAACCTTGAAATGTTTTGTCACCCGCCATTGACTCAAGCACACCGTGTGCCCGCCAGCCTCCCCAAACAAACCAGCACCCAGGTTTAACATCTAAAATTTCTTTTACCAATTCCCCGCGTTTATTATAAAAACGAACATCAATAGGGAACTTCATAAAAAGTGTATGGATGGCTCGACAAGGTTTAATATACAAAGCTTCACCTGTTGGCAAATGTGTACGCCCTAAAAGACCTCGCATACGCTCACGCATTGAAGTCGCAGAATAAATCATAGGAGCACACGCTTGTATCATACAGTTAAAGATCCTCTCGCACCATTTTGTAAAAAAGCTCCATTTTTTTCTTCAGTAATGCTTCACCCTCGGGCGTTTTAAAGTTCACATTTTCGGAGCTAACGGTTAACATTGCCCAGCGTGAAATACGATTATTCCATGCTCGTTCAAAGGTATCCCCAACGACACGCTCAAAGTCAGAAACTGTAGCGCCTTTAGAATTCAAATAAACATAAGCGAATCCACCAGATGAAAAGTCATTTTCAAGCGTTGAGCGTAATTCTCCGCATACCATTGGTACACCTGGCAAGATTTCTTTTATCGAGCTTTCGAAAACTTTGCCTTGTGAGGGAAGGCAAAGTTCTGGACGGTGAATGGATGTACGACTATGCCCAGCGACAACAACGGAAATAGTATACTCGCCTTCAAAACCAAAATCATACATCGCGCGAAGAATGCGAGTATCTCGAGGCAAAATATTGTGTTCAGCGAGAGAATAATGATGTAAG
>JAUNQZ010000108.1 GCA_030535915.1 bacterium | reverse complement strand
GGCTTTGTAGGCGCCCGGTCTATGGATTTCCCGTCGTTCTTTTAGTAGAGGGATTTGTAGAAAATTCAGTTTATGGATAGATGTTTGCATTTATCCTTGATTTTGGCCTTTATCGCAACTTTGTGTGACAGATTCTGTGAGTATAGATTTTAGGGAGGTAGAATTGGTTGAGTGACGGGAAAAAGAAAAAGGCCACAACAACTGTTGCGGCCTTGAAAAATGGTGCTCGGGGGGGGACTCGAACCCCCACGGATCTCTCCACATGCACCTCAAGCATGCGTGTATGCCATTTCACCACCCGAGCGGTTAAAACGGGTCGTATAATATCAAAGGTCGGGGTCTCATTGCAAGTATTTTTTTTATTTTTTTAAAAATATTTTTATAAGGCTTTTTAAAAAATTGTTTAAGTGATTGATTTTACTGTATGAAATGATGAATTTGTATGTTTTGGGTAAGGGTTGGGGATGCGGTGTTAAAGTTTCGTTTCGCGTTTAAAGGTGAGGAATAAAAGTGAATTTTTGTTGTGACGTTTTTTAGAGGAGGGAGTGATTGAGATGGTTATGGTATGAGTTGTTGAATTGTTAAATTTGTCTCTTCGGAGGAATCTTTTTCGTGTTCATTTGTTTGTTTTTTTGTTATTCTATTATGGAACGGAGGGTTCTTCATGATCCTTGAATGTATTATTGGTACTGCGAATTTGTCTTGGTTGATGCAACACAAGGAGATGATTGTGTTGTGCCTTGATCTTTTTGGTACAGCTGTTTTTGCAATTACGGGTGCATTGCGAGGGTTTCGTTGTCGATTGGACTTTTTAGGTGTGATTGTGTTGGCAACCGCGGTTGGTGTTGGTGGAGGGATGTTGCGTGATATGTTGATTGGTCAAACGCCTGTGGCGGCTTTTCAACATGGGATTTATCTTGTGATTTGTGCGGTGGCGGGGAGTGTGATGTTTTATTTGGCGCCGCGTGTGGGGGATGATTGGAATTTTATTCCGTTGTGCGATGCGATTGGGTTGGGGGTTTTTACGGCGATTGGTTGTGAAAAGGCTGCGGGTATTGAAGGTTGCGGTCGTGTGGCGATTGTTTTGTGTGGTGTGATGACGGCGGTGGGTGGGGGTGTTATTCGTGATGTTTTCTCGATGCGTGTGCCGGCGGTATTGAAGAGTGATTTTTATGCAACGGCATCGCTTTTAGGGGGGATTCTTTTTGTGATTCTTTTGCGGGTGTTTCCTACGCAGATTGATTATTTTGGGCGTTTTTGTATTGTTTCGTTGGTGGTCTTATTGATTCGTCTTTGTGCGATGCGGTTTAAGTTTCGCTTGCCGGTATCGCATACGATTCCATCTCGCGAGCGGTGGCATTTTCATCGTAAACACATGTTTAAGGAATAAGGTTTTATACATTTCTCGGTCGCCTGTTGATATTTGTTTGTTAAAAGAAGAGAAGGATTGATAGGCGTCTGAGGAGATGTTTAGATTGTTGATAAGAAGAGAGGATTTGATCGTTTTATGTGGCGTTATATTCGTCGTCGATTGTTGGAGATGATACCAACGACCTTTGGTGTGTTGGTGTTGTCGTTTTTGCTCTTTTATGTGGTGGGGGGATCGCCAGCACAAATGGCTTTGGGACCGCGAGCAACGCAGGCTGAATTGGCGGCATACGATGCTGCCAATGGATATGATTTGCCGCTCTTTTTTGGTCATTGGTATGAGATTGATGCGATTCAATCGCAAACTGGAACGACGAATTTGGCGTATGCGTTGCGTCAAGGGGAGTATCGCTTTGAGGGGGTTGCAACGATTGATGTTGAGAATTCGCTTACGCATCAAATTGAGTCGCGAAAGGTGACCGATACGGTAGTGGTGAAGGATGGTGAAGTGATTTGTGCTGCACCAGGTGTGACGCGTGTTGAGCGTCGTACGCAACATTTCTTTGATTCTCAATTTTTTAATTATCTTAAGAATCTTGTGTGTCTTGATTTGGGTGAGTCGCGTGAAAAGCGTGAGCCTGTAATTGATGTCCTTGTGGGAGGGTGGGGACCTACGATGTCGCTTTCAATTCCCATTTTACTCTTTGGTTCTGTTTGTGGGGTGGTGCTTGGGTTATTGTGTGCGGCTTCACAGGGTGGGATTTTGGATCGAGGGATTCTTGTCATTTCGACGCTCTTAATGAGTGTGAACTATGTGGTATGGATTTTGCTGGGACAATATTTGCTTGGCTTTAAATGGCCTGTTTTCCCGATTTGGGGTTATGAGAGTGCATATTATCTTGTTTTGCCGGTTTTGATTGGTATTATTAGTAGTCTTGGGTCGGATGTGCGCTTTTATCGTGCGGCGATTTTAGATGAAATTTATAAACCATATGTTCGCACTGCGATTGCGAAGGGACTTTCTCCTGCACGCGTTCTCTTTGTACATGTTTTACGAAATGCGTTAATTCCGATTGTGACTTATATTTCTTTGTCGATTCCTTATCTTTTTACGGGAAGTTTGCTCTTAGAGAGTTTCTTTGGTATTCCGGGGGTAGGTGCGGTTTCGTTGGATGCGATTAACTCTTCGGACATGTCGGTTGTGCGAGCCGTTGTGATTTTTGGCGCGTTGATTTATCAGTGCGTGAATCTACTGACGGATGTCGTGTATGGTTATCTTGATCCCCGTGTGAGATTTTCGGAGTAGAGGAGTCGCGATATGGAAACATCTAAAAAGGTTATTTCTGATGAAGCCATCGCGATGCGTGGTCCTACAACATGGCAACGTCTTTGGAAAAATTGGGGGACGCGTCTCTGTATGATTTTTATTGGGGTCTACATCCTCTCTGCGCTTTATGGGGAAGTGACTTATCGTTATGCAAAGGGAAGCTTATGGGATGGCGCACCTGCGTGTTTAACCTGGGGGGCGGAACGACAACCATCGTATAATGAAGTGCATGCAGATTGTCGAGATTTACCGCCATTAACAACGGTTACATGGGGCGCCAAAGAATTACCCAATGGTGAAATCTTACCGGAACGCACGCATTGTTATCTTCTCGGGTCTGATAATTTGGGTCGAGATGTTTTTCAACGCTTGATTCAAGGGGCTCGCATCGCCTTTCATGTAGGCATTATGACTTCGTTAATCGCCATTCCGTTAGGGGTGCTTTTAGGTTGCTTGGGCGGTTATTTTGGAGGTAAGGTCGATAGTTTTGTCGTGTGGTTATGTGCGACGGTCTCTGCGATGCCCGGTTTATTGTTTATTCTTGCAATTTCCATTATTGCAGGGAAAGGACTCTTTGGGATTTACCTTGGGATTGGTCTTACAACATGGGTCAGTGTTTGTCGAAATATTCGAGCGGAGGTGATGAAGCATCGTAATCGAGCCTATGTACAAGCGGCTCGTGTATTGGGATATAGCCATTCGCGTGTTCTCTTTTTGCATATTTTGCCAAATGTGATGCATATTGTATTGATTTCGTTCTCAATTCGTTTTCCCGCGAGTGTTGCAACAGAGGTTTTCATGTCGTTTCTCGGGATTGGGGTTCAAGGCGAACCCTCATGGGGAATTATGATTAAGAACTCGCAATCGCGTCTTTGGCAAGGGGTGTGGTGGGAATTAACCTTTGTTTCCCTTGCGATTTTCTTGCTCGTTTTTGTCTTTAACCGCTTTGCGGATACATTACGAGATGTCTTTGACCCTGCATTGAGAAATAAAGCTTAGAATCATCGCATTGTTTTGAGCTTGTTATTGAAATTTAGAAAACGAAATGGAGGATCTCTTCATTTCGTTTTTCATTAGACATATACCTTTTTTGGTTTATTGATAAACAAAATAACCATTCGCTCGTTATGTTTTGAGCGAATGGCTTATTCAATGTAGGATGAGATGTCGCTTGTTTAGAGTTTACATTTCCCGCGTGTGGCGAGTAGATACGTTGCGAAGCGACTTTTACCTCTTGGGATGATTTGACGATGAATGCGATAGAGGTCTATCTTTGCGGGTCGCAAGGGTTTACACATCGTGAAGGCATATTGATATCCCAAGGCATTGAGAATTTCAATGGTTTCTTGGGTGAAATTGCCAGAGGGATAGGCAAAGCTTTTGGGTGGGGCGCCAAGTAATTGTTGAAGGCGTTGCTGATTCTCTTGGATTTCACGGGTGGCTTCTTCTTTTGAAATGCGACCTAAGAAGACATGATTTGAAGAATGTCCGCCAAATTCAACAAGTCCACTTTCATACATTTCTTTAATGTGTTCATCCCCTAAGAAGAGATTTTTATTTCGCTGACCTTGATTGGTGACAAAGCATGTGGCCGCGACATTGTGGCGTTTAAGAATTGGGAAGAGATTGGTGTAATTGTCAATTAATCCATCGTCAAAGGTTAGTACGACACTTCGGAGGATGGGATGCTCAATGGCATCCGTAGCTGTTTGGAAGTGGTATCCTGCAGCCTTGAGATCAATGACTAATTGTTCAAATGTTTTTAAATGTACAGAATTGTTCGGTCCTTTTTTCTCGACAATTTCATCCGAAATAGAATGTAACATTAAGAAGAGAGGAATGCGTTTATTGGTGCGAGGATACCACCATGTGCGAAATAAAGAAAAACCAATCCCTACAAGGAGAAGAAGCGTTCCACAAATGATTTTTAGAACGAGAGGTAAGGGAGTGAATAGAAGGATACACTCCGCGAGTATAAAACTAAAAATGCTCAGTCGGATTTTTAGTTTTATACTCGCGGAGTGTATCCTTCTATTCACTCCCTTACCTCTC
>JAUNQZ010000107.1 GCA_030535915.1 bacterium | reverse complement strand
AAAGATTAGGAATGCAATTATGATATCATCAAGAGAACCATAAATCTTGATGTTATCAGGAATAAGATCATAAGGTAAAAGCGCCCATCCTAGCGCAATAAAAATTAGAAGGGTTTTGTGTAAGAATGGGGTTAAACCCTTGCGAGGGGGAAAGAATTTTACTTCTGGATCAAGCGTGAGCGTTTGTTTCTCTTTTGATGCATATGCGATAACAATTCCCATTTGAACCATTTTTGAAATGACCTCTGCAGGAGGAAGGATTGTTATTTTAGCGATCGAATCTTGTGAGATAGGACCACCTTCATGAAGACGAACGGCTACGCGTAAAATGTCGCTTGCAAGTTTCGGATGGTCTTTGAAAAGAGGTTCAATGCGTTGTAAAACACCTCGCATTTCGATAACACCCTTCATAGGTTCGTAATGTAAATAGAATGCAATCGCAATGGGTGTAACGCCGATGAGAAAGAGTACAATTGTCCAAAAATAATTGTTTGCAAATAAAAAGAGTGTTGGAATTGCGAAGAGAATTGCAAGGAGACATACTCGAATTTTAACACTTTGCAATCGCATGATGATGAGTAATGCAAAAAGTGCTAAAAGAACTTTCCAAATGTCAAAAATATAGTTGAAGTTGGAAGGTATAACACCTTTCATATCATTCATTGCGGTTACAAGCACTTCCCCAAACCAACCAAATGTAGAGGATGTGGAAGATTCGACAGAAGGCGTTGGCATGAAAAGTCGAATAGATAAAATTGTTAGCGCAAGGATAAAGGATGCACTTAAGATCCATTGGTGTGGTCGCTTTTGTTCGCCAAAGAGTGCAAGATCTCCTATGCAAGCAAATCCTACAAGTATTGCAAAGAGAAAAGAAATTGCGATAAGAATTGGGGATACAGAAATGAGAAATGAGGTCGTTGTTGTACAAAGAAGTCCCGCACCTAAAAGATAACCTAAAAAAATAATACCTAATCTTTGGAGAGAAGATAATTTTTGGGGAAGTGTATGATTTGTTGGAGGTTGATACGAGGAGAGTTCTTGCGATGTTTTTTCTTGAACAATGGGAGAAGATTCAGTTGATGTCGTTGGAACGGGAAAGGTCGCGTTGTCTTGTTCTCTCATAAGAGACCTCCTACATTTACATTGTTGGAGAAACAATGGCCCAAAGATAAAAAAGGAACGTAACAATAAGCAAAGGAATTGCAATGCAACAAAGTATCATTTCCACATTCCAGGGGAGTTTTACGGACGGCTTTTCAATTGCTTTTTTCAAAGCGTCAGGGAGTTCGCCATCAACGAGTTCCTTGAATGTATTATACTCTTTAGGTTCTTTTTTAGACATAATAACCTCATGAGAAGAAAGGCTCTGGAGGTGTTAAGAGGGGGAGTTCTTCGGCTGTTGTAGTCGTTGGAGCTACATAATCCGAAGATTCATTGAAAACCCAACGGAAGAGCAAAAAGATTAAAGTGAGCGAAATCAAGACGCCAAAAATTGTTGCAATGCGCACAAGGTGTTGGCGAGAAAGGAGAGGCCGCTCTTCATTCGCATCAATACGGCGAATTTTCGAATTGGTTCTCATTGAAGAGATGCGTTGTTTTGCAGAAAGGCATCCATTTTTTATTGCCACCCATGAAGCTTGTAATAGTTTAACAATAGGACTCGTTGGCGTTGCCGCAGGACGATGAGGGGCAAAAATAGTGTTGCTTGGAGGCTCCTCTTCAATGAGCGGATGCGTTGGTTCAACACGCGTCTCTCGCGCATCTTTGGCAGAGACTAAACGATGGAATTTACTAGGTTCTTCTGGCGCTGGAACATAAGAAGAACGAGGGCGTTTCACTTCTGTTGTTGGAGGCGGAACAACATCGCCTTCAAGGGCAAAGTTTTCTTCATTCTTTTGTGCTGGAGGAGGGGATGGCATCTCCGAATGCATTGTTTGTAATACAGGTGGTTCTGGAGAGACCTGGGGCTGTGCGGGACGCAAGTTGGAAGCACCTGCAGAAACAAGGCGCGGTAATGCTGTCATTGTGCGATGCATATCTTTGGGCGGATGCACCGTATGCTGCCCTGTGTGAACTGGGGCTGCGACAGGCTTAAGTTTTTTCTCTGCGGGTGGTGCTTTTGGTTTAAGGCGTGCATAGTTCCCATCAACATGTGTCATGTACTCGTCAATGAGAGGTTGGGGATTAATATCCAAGACTTTGCAGTATGTCTTAATAAAACCACGACCATAAATAGCGGCGGGGATTTTTGTGAAATCTTCACCTTCCAAAGCATCAATGGTCGAAACCATCATGTGGGTGCGTTCTGCAATGTACTCTTTTGTAAAGTTTCGTTCGAGACGTTTTTGTTTAAGGATTTCACCAAGTGCCATAAGAGTCTCCGTTTCTTTGAAAGGGGTTAATGTTCATTGGGGTGAACAACATTGACAGATGCACGAAGTTGTTCGTCAAAGGCATCAAGATCGAAGTCGTCATTGCTTTCTACAATGGGTGACGAGGTTTCATCGATGGGCATTTTGGAGTCCGTTGTAGAATCTTCTTGACTGGTTCGGGTGTCAATGATAGAAGCTTCTGCGTCTGTTCCTTTGTAGATTTCATTTTCTACAATCGCATTGAGATCAACAAGGATTTCACGAGAAGCGCCCGCTTTTCCACTAGGACCAATGATGCCACGCTCTTCTAATAAATCTGCAATACGAGAAGCTCGATTGTAACCTACGCGCAAACGCCGTTGTAATGCAGAGGCAGAGAAGCGACCTGTTTGACGAATGAGTTCAAGTGCTTGTTTATAGAGTGATTCGTCATCATCGCCATCCACGTCGCCGAGGTTAACATTTCCACCTGCTGGGGGCTCGGGCTCTGGGATAAATTCATTGAGGATGGAATGCATATCATCGGCGGGTTTTTCTTCGCGAATTTTGTCAATGGTATTTGCGAGGAAATTGTCATAGGATGGACCTACTTGATCGCGAATAAATTCACAAACGCGGCGAATTTCATTATCGCTGACCCATGGAGCCTGTGAACGAATAGTGTTACCGGGCATATTAAAGAGCATATCACCTTTACCAATAAGGTTTTCTGCGCCCGTAGTATCAATGATTGTACGCGAGTCATTGGATTGTGCTACGCGTAATGCAAGACGACCAGGAATATTTGCCTTAATTGTACCTGTGATGATATCGGTTGTGGGGCGTTGTGTTGCGATGATAAGATGGATGCCCGCAGCACGCGCCTTTTGGGTGAGCGAAGTAATAGCAGGTTCAATATCTGCTTTAACCGTGAGCATAAGATCTGCCAATTCATCAATAATAATGACGATGTATGGAAGCGCTGTCGGCGGATTCATAGCGCCTTGTTTCGGGTTATTGGCACGAGCATTGTAGTCGCCAATATTGCGTGCGCCATATTTTTGCAATTCTTTATAGCGGCGATTCATTTCAACAACTGCCCACTTCAACGAGAAGAGCACCTTCTTTGGCTCTACCACAACAGGATTTAAGAGATGTGGTAAATTGTCATAAGCGGTGAATTCAACACGTTTCGGGTCGACCATAAGCAAACGAAGACGTTCCGGCTTACGACACATTAAGAGACCAATGAGCATTCCATTCACCGAGACGGACTTACCAGATCCTGTGCCGCCTGCAACGAGTAAGTGGGGAAGTTCGGCTAGGTCTACAATCAAATCGCCACCCGTTGCTTTTTTACCGAGAATCAAAGGCAACGCCATTTCGCGTTCTGCTTTTCGCCAGGTGTCTCCTTCAAGGATTTCACGGAGGGTAACCGATTGACGGACGACATTGGGGACCTCAATGCCGATAACATTTGTTTCTGGAATGGGAGCTTGAATACGAATGCTACGTGCACGTAACGCCATCAACAAGTTACTTTCGTATGAACGATACTTGTCAAGTTTAACGCCTTCTTTCGGGCGAATTTCAAATTGGGTTAAAACAGGTCCCTGGATATAGTTGACCACCTTTGCATCGAGATTGAACTGTTCAAAGACATTTTCAATTGCAGCAATGGAATCTTGAATGTTATTCGCCCCCTTCTTTGCGGGAGGAATTGGATCTAAAAGATTGGGCGATGGCAAACCATAATCTTCAAAATCTATATCTTCACTCGTCGCATTGTTGTCATGCAATGCAGGAGAAGGCGCAGTGAGCGATGTTTGCTGATTTATCGGTTTTAATGTTGATTGCGTGTCGTCTGTAAGAACGAGAGGCTTTGCTTCGCTCTTAACTGGAAGAGGTTTTGGTTGCAAAACAGGTTTTGCAGAGGGTTCAACTTGTTGCCGCCGCGCTTGAGCAAAAAGCGCTGCAGTTTCTTGTAAAGATGCTTGCGTTGCCGATGGAATTTTTTCGACGGTTGTTTGTGCGACTTGTTGTAAATCGTCTCGGATATCGTGCGGTGGAGGTTCTGATTTTTTACGACCAAAAATACGCACGAGGAAATTTGGTTTGGGTTCGGCTATTTCTTTTTCCGAGGAGTCGTCCTCTTCATCTTCCTCAATAGGGTCGGGTTTAACCATTTTGACGGGTTTACGAGAGGTTCCTTTTTCATTTTCGAGTTCATTATGTTCGTATGAAGAGACGGCGCTCAATTTTGAACATATTCGCATGATAAATAGAATGCTATTTCGAAAACCTAAAAAGAGTAAAACAAAGACAATAAGAAGCGTCCACAAGAGTAATGCCGTACCGATGGGACCAATAGCAACCTCAAGGAAATTCGTTGCTATTTTGAGTCCAAAGTAGCCTCCATTATTTGATCCAATATTCAAACT
>JAUNQZ010000022.1 GCA_030535915.1 bacterium | reverse complement strand
GATAACAATGGCGGGTAAGTGCTGGATCCGGGCCTTCTACCGACCAATCCTCTTCAATTTGACACAAGGTTACGGATGCGGGACCGCCAGCCTCTCCCGGCGCAATCTCAATCTCCCACGGTTGAAAAAGACGGCCCTCCCGATTGAGCCAGGACGCTTTTGGGGAAAAAGCTCGGACGGATACTTGATTATCCGCCGGAGCCAAAATGGTATAGCCTCCCTCGCGTTCAATCGCAAGCAAGAGTTGAGCCACCGGACGAATCGCCTCAAGCGTTAACGAAGCCTCCATCCGCACATCCAAAAAAACATCCGCAGGATTGTCACAAAAAGCTTTCAATTCCTCAATTAATTGATCCGTATTCGTAATTGATTCCTCGGTCAATAACAATTGCTGATGACAAACGCGAGGCTGCCCATTCGGAAGTTTTTGCCAACGCAAAGCCACCACGACGGGCGTTCCATAGGTGCGTTCTTTTTTCGCACGAAAAAGCCCATAGGTCCCACTTTTATCCGCATGATACGGCATTCCAAACAACGCATTACATCCCGTGTAGGTCGCAATGATGGCACACGGCATTTGATCATCTTCTGTCGAGCGACCGATATAAGGGAACCCTCGACCGAAGAGATTTTGCGAAGCGGTTGAGCAAGCATCTTCAATTTCTTCTGCAATCGAGACAAAAGTTAAGGGTCCCTCTGTCAGTGGTGCATACTCAATGGTAAATCGTTCGCCTTGTGCCATTGGCATCCCACGCACAGCATTTGCTTCTTCACCAAGCGGCACGCCTAAAGCCGTTGCAGCTTTTTTAATTGCGGAGGGATCATCCCACGCAATCATTGCAGCTTCATACGCACGATCACTCAATCGTCCTAAGAGTAAAAACTCAACCTCATAACCTTCTGCAAGTCCACAAAATTCTGCGAGAAGATAAATCGTATGATCCTTGGTATTATACGCACATGTAGGCGTGACCAAGATCGAACCTTCCGGAAGATATTTCGCCCATGTCGTCTTTGCTTCCGGCGTTTTAAAGCAATAGGCGCCTGGCAAATGTTGCTCCGCAGGCGATGTCGCCCAAAGGAGATTTCCAGCGAGCACCACCATCATCACCCCAATGAATCTACGCCACCACTGCATGGTTAAACCTCCTTAGACGCATATAAACGAATCATTTCCAAAACGATATTTGCCGATTGATCCGCGGCGCGCTCAAGAAAATCATCATAGGTCACATCCGTCTCTTCATCCGCACAGTCCGACATCGTACGAATCACCAAACAAGGCACATGCGAGGCAAACGCAACATGTGCAATTGCGGCGCCTTCCATTTCAACACAATCGGGTTGCCGTTGTGCAATAATGCGATCGCGCGTCACACGGTCATTCACAAAAACATCGCCCGTTGCAATGCGTCCCACACGATAGGTATGTTGCAAAAGTCCAGGTTTTTGACACGCCTGTTCACACAATGCCACAAGCTGTGGATCCGCTTCGAACCATTCCTTCTCAGGAAAATACTTCAGCATCACTGCATCTTGATCATGGAACGAAAGTTCTTTTGAAATCACCACATCTAATGTTTGCAATCCGTGAGCAACGGCACCAGCAATACCCGCATTAATAAGGACCGTACAGTGATAACGATAAACCATCAATGTCGCACATGCGGTTGCATTTACTTTGCCGATTCCACAACATGCCACCACCACCGGCACATCATTGAGCGTCCCAACATAAAAGGTCGTGCCAAAAAGCGTTTCACTTGACAATACGACCATGGCCTCTCGCAAAAGGGCGACTTCGCGATCCAAGGCGCCTAAAATTCCCCAACACTTCATTTCGTTGTTCCTTTTGTTTGCGTTTTGCTATCCGTTGTTGCAGCTTCGGCTTCAAAGTTTACGACCAATGCATTTTCAATGCCATCAGCAATCGCCTTTGCAATGGACTGACGATAAAGCGGTGTTGCCAACTGAGCGCGTTCTTTATCATTTGTAATAAAGCCTATCTCAGCTAAAATGGCAGGCGCTGGCGTATCGCGAATCACACGAAAATAAGCATGTCGCACACCACGATCTTTCGGTTTTTCTTTTAATGCCAACAACTGCTGTTGCACGGCAAATGCCAACCGTGTCGAAGTTTTAAGATAATATTGGCTAATAGATGGCCCCTCCGGCAAAGAAGTGCCATTGAGACTTAGCGCCTCTTTATCCGGCACAACAAAAACCTCTACCCCTTCAGCCGTTGCATTTGGCGATGCATTTACATGTACGCTAACAAATGCATCCACGGGTTTCTCAGCTGCTTTTTCACAACGCTCATTCAAGGTTAAATAAGAATCCCCATCACGCGTAAGGAAAATCACATGTCCCTTCTTCTCAAGCAAACGCTTAATCTCGAGTACGACCTCAAGCGCAATTTTCTTTTCTTGTAATGTCTCCTTTTGACATCCAGGATCTTTTCCCCCATGACCTGCATCCAACATCACCATCAAGCGATGCTTTTGCTCAAATGGGCGCACAATCGCATCACGTAAAAGTTCTAAGTCGCGTGTATCAATCGTATCGTTTACAATAGGATGATGCAAATAATAGAGCGTTTGATTAACGAGCACCGTTGATTGATTACGATTAAAGACAAATGTATGCTCTGCATTTGAAATAGAAGCCGTTGTTTCCGTCACGGTACAAGTAGCATTTGGCAACTCGAGAAAATCCGCCACATGCTCATAAGGTTGCTCTTTAGCCATCGGATCCATTTTTGGAGAACACCCCGTACTTGCAAAGAAACTCATCATACCAACTCCACAAAGAATCAAACAACAAACAAACATAAAATTATTCATAAATACCTTTCAAAAATTAAATAAAATTCGGCTGGAGCGCCAAAACACCTGTCGAGCGATGAAGATGTGTCAATGCAATGGCCAATGCATCTGCAGCATCATTTTGAAGGGGTGGAGGCAATGCGAGAATACGCGCAACCATGGCTTGTACTTGCATTTTTTCTGCAGAACCAATGCCCGTAACCGCGCGTTTAATCTCTGCCGGCGAATACTCTGCAATTGGAATATCCCGCCGTGCACACGCCGTAACAACCACACCTCGTGCATGACAGAGAATCATTGAAGTCCGCACATTCTTGGCATAATAAACCCCTTCAAGGGCAGCATCCGTCGGCTTAAATTCTTCTAGAATCTCCGTAATTTTTTGATCCAAATGCGCCAATGCACGCGACATCGGCCAGCCCTGTGGAATATGAATATTCGCATAATACAACGGTTTTCGAAGCGTCCCCTCAACAGCAATCACCCCTACCCCCGTTGACCGCAACGAAGTATCAAACCCAATGACAATACGTGGTCCTATAACTGCCATGATTATTCTATCGTCTCAAGCAACACAATCAAACACTTCCACAAAACAACAAAGAAGTTAACACGAACGGCCATTATCGGTTGATTCCCTTAAACAACGGCAATCAACGTTCAATCAATTAAAATAACCCGTCGCCCAAAAACGCGTAGGCTCAATCGACTCAAGCGCCTGCTGCCGTTCTATCGAAAGCGCCGTAAAGAAATCCATACCGGTCATTTCTTCAATCACATCAATAGAGCGAAAACAATACCGTGGATGTTTCGACTTTTTCGTCTCTTGTGGCATATAAACCCCAAGGACATACAACTGTTGATTTCGCACCGAGGCAATAATCTTATAAAACCCTTTGGGAATGTGAATGCCACCCTTCGGCAAAACCGCATGCTTCCCTCCAGGGACAATCCCCGTAATGACCCATAATGTTTCCCCTAACTCCGAGAGATCATTCGCAACGATGTGTTCAAGATTTTTCCAAGCGTTACGATTGAGATCTGGCTTTTGCGGAGCGATATTTGACATATAAAAGGTTTCGAGCTGAGCCTCGCGTCCATAGCGCGTTGCAATGACACTATTCGGAGCCATGTGTCCGCGATCATAATTCGAGCCCGTGTAATCCTCATGCGTTGATGAATATTTCGCATCCGTATCTTGCGAAAAACGATTCGGACGCTTCCCTGCATGTTCAACGACCTTCTTAACAGGCACTGCATATGCGCTCCAAAGGGGTACCCGAAACGAGGGCGACCATGCCACCCAATACCCTTTACGACAAATAATCTGTTGATCCGTTGGCGTAATTGTTGCATCGCAAACCTTCGGCACACCAAAGGGTAACGGTCCCTCCTCTATCGCCCACTGATAAGGGATACAAGCATCCGTTCCCGTTAATCCCAAGCTATCCGTCGTATTCGCGGTGAGCGCACCAAGACTTTCACACACCCCTTCAAAACAACCAAACTTCTCTCTCCACGCCGTCGGTTGATGTGCAAACCAATTCCCAAACGACAAGGTCACTATAGAAAAAAGCGAAACAAAAATAATACTGTTGCGTTTCCGAGACGCCCCAAATGAAGACAATTTCTTTTTCTTTGCCATACCTAAATCCATTCTTATTTTATCTTTAAGGCGTGTCGTTGCAGAGCCTCCGTTGCCACACGACAACACGCATGTACGACAGCTGCATGTTCTGGAACAATCTCACACAAATAATGCTCACGCACCTGTACCTCTTGCCGATCCAATGTCAACTGCGATGCGGTCGCAAAATGTAACCCGCCATTACACCACGCAAGTTGAATAAAAACAAAATCTGCAAAACTCTTAATCTCCTTATAGTCAATGCTTTCACCTGCTTGAAGCGCAGCCACAACCTTCGGCGAGGGCGCCGCAGCAAACGGCAACCCCCAATACACCTCTGGATGCGTTGGTAAATAATGCGTTTCAATCGCGTGGTCCAGAACGGTATAGATGTCAAGTTTATCCGCATCACGCACAAGATGACACAAACAGACCTCATCCTCGGAGAGCCCAGATGGCAAATCGCGAAGATTATGAAATTCAATAGCCCTTAAAATAAGGTGACGATCCGCCGCCGACCAATCCTCCAGCCACTCCAATCGTAACGCTTCACAACAACTAAGCAACGCATGATTAATACTTACAGCATCACTGAAGGTGCGATACTTTTGAAACTGATGAAACCGCCCCAAATCATGCAACCAAGCCGCCATCAGTCCAAGTTCTCTTAGGCGAGAAGAAAAACCCTCCCCCTCCATAATGCGCGTTGCATTTTGTACCACACGACAGGTGTGTGCATACTTCAAATCATGCATTTCATCATGTTCAAATGTACGATAATAAGCTAAAAAAGCTGCTGGAATTTCAAAACATTTCATAAGGTGTAATAATATAACATAAATAAAGTAAAAAGAAAAACGCTTTTGTCAAAAATAATTCACACGACGTTCGCTACTTTTTCTTCTTTTCACTCCTCTTTTCAACGCCATTGTGATATAATAAAAAGACAATTGACCGATGCCTTCCCCAAAAGGTCATCAAGGAGGTAAAAATGACGCGTGAAGCTATTGATATATGGTTTAAAGACCATCAAGAAGAAATTCTAAAAGAGTATACCACACTCCTTCGCTTTCCAACCATTGGCGCAAATCCTGACCATGTCAAAGATTGCGATGCATGTGCCACATGGATTATCAATTTCCTAAATAAATTAGGCTTCTCTGCTGAAATCATTCGCAAAGATTCTACGCTCCCAGCACTTGTTGTTGCAGAGCGTATCGTCACCGATGCAACACGCACGGTCCTTATTTATGGTCACTACGATGTCCAACCCGTGGATCCGCTTGAGCTTTGGGAAACCCCTCCATTCGAACCCACCGAACGCAAAGGCCGCATTTATGCCCGCGGTGCACAAGATGACAAAGGCCAATGGTTCTCCCTCCTCCAAGGATTACGCGCAACAATTGAAAATGGCGACCCCCTCCCCTCCATTCGCCTCGTCCTTGAAGGTCAAGAAGAAAGTGGCAGCACCGTCCTTGCAGAGATGGCTTACGATTTACGCAAACGCCTTGCCGCCGATGTCCTCCTTGTTGCAGACACAGGTAAAGATCCCGCGGGGCGCCCCGCAATTGTCGCTGGCTTACGAGGTGTCATCCACTTCACCATTACCTTGCGTGGACCTAAATATGACCTTCACTCGGGTCAACATGGCGGTCTCGCTCCCAATCCCGCACAAGGCATCGCAGAACTTCTCGCCTCACTTCATGACGCCAATGGCGCCATTGCCGTCAAAGGCTTCTGTGATGATATCCAACAACCCACCGAAGCAGAATTCGCCCTCGCAACCTCTGAAGGTTTCGATGAAAACGCCTACGCAGAAGAAGTCGGCGTCCTCCCTGTCGGAGGCGAACGCGGCGTCCCCGCAATCGTACGAAATGCCTTCCATCCAACGATTGAGGTCAACGGCATCCACACCGGTTACGGCGGTCCCGGCAGTAAAACCGTCATCCCCTCCGAAGCAATTGCAAAAATTTCTTGCCGACTCGTCCCTGGTCAAGTCCCTGCAACCATTTGGAAATGCCTTGAAGCGCATTTAACCGCACACTGTCCACGCGGATTAACCATCGAACTCACCGATGTTACAGGTTGCGAACCTGGCTTCCGTCTTCCTATCGATGCGCCCATTACCCGTATCGCCCACGAAATCCTCAACACCTTCGATCCTCGCGGCGCCGTCTTAACCTGGGAAGGCGCCTCCATCCCCATTGTTGCGCGCCTTAGAGATATTACTGGAGCAGCACCCCTACTCGTCGGTTTCGGCATGCAAGAAGACCGCATCCATTGTCCTAATGAATCCTACTCGTTAGAACAATTCACCGACGGTGTTCGTTGGGGTGCACAAATCTTTACAGCCCTTGCTTAAGGAGACACCATGCGTTTAGAAATTGTTGATGTAGGTTATGGTGGCGATGGTGTTGCACGCACACCCGATGGCGTCGTTTTTGTCCCAGGCGCCTTTAAAGGCGAAATCGTTGATGCAGAAATTCGCTCACGCAAAAAATCCTTTGCGCGTGCACGCTTAAGAGAAGTCCTCACACCCTCTCCAGATCGTATCCCCCCTGAAGGTCTCGTTGTCCCCGGCATGGTTTATGCTGGACTCAACTACCCCGCAGAGGTCGCCCTCAAAACCGAACAACTCAAGACGCTCCTCCAACGCATTGGCAAATTTGAAACCATCGAAGACTTCCTTCTTCCCTCCGTTCCTTCCCCCATTCGTAATCATTATCGCAACAAACTCACCCTTCACTGGGACGGTCGCAAACTCGGCTATGTAAGTGATGACCATCGCACCTTGATGGATACCCCCGCCTGCCCACTCTCTGTCCCCTCCATCAACGACACCCTCATGCGCTTACGCGGCGACCACTCCAAACTTAAAAAACTCAAAGCCGGCGGACGCGTAACCTTCCGCTTCTCCCCCTTTGAAGGCGTCATGATTGGCATTGGCGACCCCCCAAAAGGCCGCCTCACCGAAACCCTCTCCGGACTCACACTCCATGTCGCCGCAGATGCCTTCTTCCAAGTCAACATTGCCTGCACAGAACGCCTCCTCGACACCTTTAAAGAATGCCTCGGCCCCGTACAAAAAGTCTTCGACCTTTACTGTGGGTGTGGACTCTTTGGTCTTGCAGCCGCACAAGCCGGCGCCTCCTATATTTTTGGCATTGAAACCTCCCAAAGCGCTGTAAAATCTGCACAAAACAATGCACGCGAAATGGGCATCAAAGCCAACTATCAATGCGCCCCCAGCGAAGCCCTACCCACCGATCTCCCAGCCGCAGATCTATGGATTGTCGACCCCCCACGCGATGGGCTCTCCGAAATTGTTCGAACCCATATTTTAAACGCCCTCCCACCCCGTATCGCCTATATCTCCTGCGGCCCCGACACCCTCGCACGAGATTTACGTTCACTCAATGAAAAGTATCAAATAGAATCCATGCAACTCTTTGACTTCTTCCCCCAAACAGCCCACTTCGAAACCCTCACCTTCCTCTCCCGTCTCTAATACACATTTTAACACCAAACTCGCCAAGGGGATGTCACTGACGCGACGCCCCTTTGGTGTTTGACAGGTCAACCTCTTGATAAATCCACGAGGTGCGTCAGCACTGCCGCTGTTTGTGTTTCCCAGACGCTTGCGGCTGGGAGTGTTGCCAGTCGCTAACGCTCCTTGCCGGTCGTTTCACTTCCTGACTCGACAGGCTCGTCCGATAGACTCAATACTCCTCGTTTCACTGCGGGCTTTCGCTAATCTGCATATAACACAAACCCCTAAAAATCCACGCCGTCGCGATAGCGACTGCCATATCCAATTCATAATCGTAATGCATAATTTGAGCATCGCTCCCCCTAGCGGTCCTAGCGTTTAAATTGAGCACGGAATACACGAAAATGGATATGGCTATCACTATCGCAACTTGATATTTTTAGGGGGGATGGGGGTAAAAAATGTGGTGCATTTTTTCCTTACTTATGGTATACTATACATTTCTATTTTTTTAGTAAAGGGGTTTGTAGAAAATCTGGTCTATGGATGTTTGTATTTTTAGGAGAAGGATTTTTTGATTATGGCTATTGCGCGTAAAACAATAAAGAAGAGTAAAACTCCCGTGGCGGATTTGGCGGGGGAGATGCCGGTGCATCGTACGCTTCCTCAGGATATTGAGGCTGAGGCTGGGCTTTTAGGGTCGATTCTCATTGATGCCGGTCGTGTGATGGATCTTTGCACGATGAAGGGTGTGGTGCCGGAGGCGTTTGTTGATCCGGGGCATCGCAAGATTTTTACGGCTATTGATCGTTTAGCGTCGAAGGGTTTGCCTGTCGATGGTATTACGGTGGCGAATTTTTTAAGTTCAACTGAAGCGTTGGAAGATGTTGGCGGTAAGAAAGCTTTGCGTAGCTTGGCGGATCGTACACCTTCGAGTGCGAATGCGGGATTTTATGCCGATTTGGTGATGGAACAATTCATGCGGCGGTCGATTCTCGGTACGGTTCGTACGATTGAGGAGTCGGTCTATGATGCGACGAAGTCGTCGGAGTATGTCTTGGGTGCTGCGGAGCAGGCGATTCTTGGGATTAGTGAGGGTCGTTCGCGTTTAGGTGCGACGCCGAATTGGAGTAACTCTGTTAATGAAACGATGTCGATGTTGCGTCGTCAATTAGAGTCTCCGGGGCAATTATCGGGGCTTTCGACGGGTTTTACGAAGTTGGATGATCAATTGCGTGGGATGCACAAGGGCGAAATGATTGTGCTTGCGGCGCGTCCGTCGATGGGTAAGACGTCGCTTGCGATGAATATTGCAGAGTGCGTGGCGCGTGGTCGTGATATTATGGGTCGTCCGATGAAGTCGGAGACGGGACAGTTGCAGAAGCATGCGGTGTTGGTTTTCTCTCTCGAAATGCCGCAGGTCCAGTTGACGACGCGTATGTTATGCGGTATGGCGGGGGTTTCGGCGCGTGATGTTGAACGCGGACAGTTCATCAAGAAGGATGTGGTGCTCCCGTTGTTACAGACGGCGGCGCGTGAGCTTGCTGAGACGCCGATTCGTTGTGATGACCAAGGCGGTTTAGATGTGATGGAATTGCGTGCACGTGCCCGTCACATGCATAAGAAGATGCCGATTGAATTGATTGTGATTGACTATTTACAGTTGCTCTCTTATCGTGAGTTTGCGTCTCAGGGGCAGCAGGTGATGGTCAGTAAGATTTCGGGCGAATTGAAGGCGATGGCGAAGGAACTGAATGTGCCGGTATTAGTGCTTTCGCAGTTGAATCGTTCGAATGAGCAACGTGGGGGTGATGAGCGCCCCAAGAATTCCGATTTACGTGACTCGGGTGCGATTGAACAAGACGCGGACGTGATTATGCTTTTGCGGCGTCCCAGTTTCATGAGTACGCGCGTCCCAGAGCATGACGATAAACTTCTCGCAATCGTCGATGTCTCAAAGAACCGTAATGGCGCCACAGGTGAAGTTCGCCTGAACTTTAATGGTCCAATTACTCGATTTGCGAACCGTATTGAAACGAATCCTGATATGATTACGGGCGATATGGTTCAAGAAGACACACCACCCTCCCCACAAGAGCAATCTCAGGGATAAGAAAAGGGATAAACATGACGTATAAGTACACATTATCGCTTTGCTTCGCGATTTTTACTGCTGCAATGACATTTGCGGCACAACGCAAGGTTGAGCAAGTCATTATTCGTGCAGACGACAACTATAACATTGATCCAACACAGGCGGTTTTGGATACGTGTTCAATTGATACATTGGTGAACGATCAATTACATGATGAACAAGAGATTCAGCGTGTTATTTCTGCGGACATTGAAGCGCTTCTTTCCACACCTGCGTACGCTGATGCGCGTGCGGATATTGGCGCCAATGAAACAACGGGAGATTGGGTGATTATTTATACCATTTCACGCCGTCCTCAACTTGCAGAAGATCCGGCCATTATCGGTCTTGATGGTGAAGTGAGTGAAAGTCGCGTTCTTGACGTTTTAAATGATGAGGACAACGAAAAAATTCGTAAGATTGGTCGTTTACAACATGTCGATGAAGCCATCGCCAATGAAGGGCTTCGCCGTATTGCAAATTTATTGAGCAAAAAAGGCTATGTTGAGGTTGATATTCAATATGAATTGCGTTATTCGGATGTGCCTGGCTATGCCTATTTGACCTATATCATCACGCCGGGTAAGGAGCGTGTGATTGATGCGTATCTCTTTGAAGGGAATACGGTCTATGATCATGACACTTTGGCTGAGACCTTTGGGTGGATGCCCGCCTATAATCCGTTCAGTTGGTTTGCCGATTTTCCGATCAGTGATGAGCAGTTAGAAACGGCGCGTAGCCTCGTTTCCAATTATTATTATAATGCAGGTTATCTTGATGTCTCGGTCGCGGCGCCACGTTTGCAACTCATTGAAGAAACCGATGACGAAAAGATCTACACGGTTGTTTATGCCGTTGAAGAAGGCGAACGTTATACCATTGGTAATATCTCTGTAAGTGGTTCAACGATTGTGCCACAGCATGTTTTGGAAGCATCCGGTCGCCATGCCCTCACGGCAGACAATACATACGCTACCGAGGCAAACTTAACGGCCGTACGCAAGGCTATTGAAAAGAATTATACCAATGCGGGTTATGTGGATACCTATGCGGTGCCCACCATGGTGCCTGCAGAAAGCGGTTACACGATGGATATCGCCTATGCCATTACAGAAGGCGAACGTATTCGAATCTCCGCCATTGATATTAAAGGCAACCGCACAACACAAGATAAAGTGATTCGTCGTGAATTGGTGATTACCCCCGGTGAATACTATAATGAAGACCTTGTGGAACAATCTGAAGCGCGTTTGAGTAACTTAAATTACTTTGAAAAAGGCTCGGTGACGTCGTACACCATTAAAGATCCGACGACGCCGGGTGAACGCCGCCTCGTCTTTGAAGTGCAAGAAGCGCGCACCTTGAGTACGAGCTTGACCTTGGGCATTTCGACCGTTGATAGTGTCTTTGTTGCCGGTAGTATCATTGAACGCAACTTTGACCTTTTCAACCCTGGGAATAACTTCCGAGGCGGTGGTCAACGTGCGAGTGCAACCGTTGAATTCGGTTCGCGTCGTCAAACCTTTAATGTTGGCTGGTCGCAGCCGTGGCTCTTTGACATGCCGCTCGCCTTCACGGTGAATGCGTATCGCAATATGCGTTGGCGTGATAACTATGACGAAATTCGCATGGGTATGAAATTTGATCTCGCCTGGAAGCCGGAACCGATTTGGACGCCCTTTGGGGATTACCAAATGGATCGCATTGGGGTGCGTTATACCATTGAAGATGTTTCCTACGATGACGAAGAAGCGGGCACATGGTATTGTAAAAATGGAAAGCCCTTCTCCTTTACCAATCAAGAAGAAGGCATCAATAGCAAGTTCCGTCTCTATTGGACAGAAAATCACCTTGATCGTGTTTTCATCCCTACGTCGGGATGGAAGTCTGAAGTCTATGCCGAGGTCGGTGTTGGCGGAGATGCAAAGGACTATGGTTTCGGCTTTAATGTCACAAAATACTGGAAGCCGTTCAATAACGACCATGTGTTGATGGGTCGTTTCCGCTTTAATACCATTGAAGCCTACAGCGGCGATGTGCCGATGTTTGATCGCTTCTTCATCGGTGGTCCCAACACCGTTCGCGGGTTTGAATTCCGTGATGGCGGTCCGAAGGCAAGTCATGGTGGCGATCATGTCGCTATCGGTGGACAAACCCTTTGGTGCGCGACTGCAGAATATACTATTCCGTTGGCGTCTTTCTTACGCTTTGCGGTCTTCTCCGATATCGGTTCGGTAGGCGAAGATTTCTGTGATTTGGGCGACGACCTCTTGTGGTCGGCAGGCTGTGGTTTCCGCCTTGACTTTGAACAATTCCCGATTCGTATTGATGTCGCGAAACCCCTCGTCAACGATGACGACACTGAAGAAGAAGTCTTCCTCTTCTCCATCGGTAATTTCTAATCTATGAAAGGATATCTATCATGAAAAAGCAACTCACACTCCTCAGCGCACTTCTTTGCTCCATGCTCATGGCGCAAACCATTGCCGTCGTTGATGTTGATACCGTTCTTGAGCATCACCCCAACACCAAGGGTGACCGCCAAACGCTCGAGCTCACCATTGAAGAATACGCGACCGAACGCGACGCTCTCCTCGCCGATATCAAAAAGCGTGAGGAAGAACTTGAAGCACTCGCAAAGCAAATGCAAAATCCGATGCTCGCTCAAACAAAGATTGCCGAACTCCAAAAGAAAGGCGAAACCCTCTTTGCAGAGCTTAACCAAGTGAAGCAAAATGCGGAACTTCAAGTTGCTAAGCGTCGCAAAGATTTGCAGGAGCTTGATACGCGTTTGGTCCGCCGTTCAACGAAAGATGTTGTTGAAAAGATTGATGCCTATGCCAAGGAAAAGGGTTATGACATCATCCTCGATAAGCGAAATGTGCCCTTTGTAAAGGCCACCTATGATGTCACCAACGACATTATCATTCGTTGCGGTGGTACGCTTCCCAAGGAAACGCCCGTGACCGAGGAAAAAAACCTCGAACAGCCTGCTAAAGTATCTACAAAATAAGAGGAATCTCCATGTCTCACGAACTTGAAGAAGGTCTCACCCTCAATCTTGACTTCACAAAGATTGCGAAAATAGCAACGAACATCAAAGAAGAAAAAGATAACGTCATCCCCGTCGCCGTGCAGCATGCCGACACCAAGGAAGTCATTCTCGTAGCTTACACCAATCGTCAGGCAATGGAACTCACCTTCCAAACGCGTACGCTCACCCTTTGGTCGACCTCGCGTAACGTCCTTTGGGAAAAGGGAAAAACCTCAGGTGAATCCTTTGAAGTTATTGAAGCGCGCGTGAATTGTGAACAAAATTCACTCGTCTATTTTGTGCGTCCTCGTCGTAGCAATATTTGCCACACAAAGAATGCACAGGGCGTTCCACGGAATTGCTATTATCGCTCCATTAATATGGACGATGGCTCAACCCTCACGAACCTTGACCCCTGATGGTGTCACCCGCAAGCAAGGGTTAACCACACGAAGCCTCCGAGCCCGGGGGCTTCTTTCTTTTTAAAAGGTTCCCGTTCAATCAACGCGGAGAGCATTTTTGTTGTAGGAGGAAGAATCCTCGCGGCGCTTCTATTAATCTCGCGACGCTTCTATTAATAATAGGAAGAGGGAAGGATTTTGTTTTTTAGGAGTAAAAAAGGCTTGCTTTTTAGGGGTGAAAAAAGGTATAATATGAAGCATTCTTACCACAAGCCTATTGTGCGAGTGTACAAAGCGTTGGTGGTGATTTAATGACACACGCTTAAGGAGCTAATCATGAGCTGCTGCTGCCTTGAAAAAATTACGAATCCTGAACTCCTCGCTTGGGTGAAGGAATTTGCTGATCACGCTACCCCTGAAAAGATTGTTGTTTGCAACGGCACCCAAGAAGAATACGATGCCCTCGCAGAAGCCGAAGTCGCTCGCGGTGCATGGGTCAAGCTCGACCCCGTCAAGCGCCCTGGCTGCCATCTCGTTCGTTCGCACGAATCTGACGTGGCTCGCGTCGAAGGCCGTACCTACATCTGCTGCAAGAACAAGGAAGATGCAGGTCCGACCAATAATTGGATGGATCCTACCGAAATGAAGAAGATTATGTGGGATCTCTACAAGGGCTGCATGAAGGGTCGTACCCTCTATGTTATCCCCTACTCCATGGGCCCCATTGGTTCTCCTCTCTCCAAGCTCGGTGTTGAATTGACCGACTCTCCCTACGTCGTTTGCAATATGCGCATCATGACCCGTATGGGCGATGCAGCTCTCGACCTCATCAACAAGGGCGCTGAATTCGTGAAGTGCTACCACTCCGTTGGTGCACCGCTTGAACCCGGTCAAGAAGACGCTGCTTGGCCTTGCGCTCCCATGGAAAAGAAGTACATCACTCAATTCACCGATCCCGGCGAAGAAGCCATCTGGTCCTTCGGTTCCGGTTACGGCGGTAACGCTCTCCTCGGTAAGAAGTGCTTCGCGCTCCGTATCGCCTCTGCCCTCGCTAAGAAGGAAGGCTGGATGGCTGAGCACATGCTCATCCTCAAGCTTACCAGCCCTGAAGACAAGAGCTACTTCGTCACCGCTGCATTCCCCTCTGCTTGCGGTAAGACCAACCTCGCAATGATGCTTCCTACCCTCCCCGGCTGGAAGGTCGAAACTTGCGGTGACGATATCGCATGGATCCATGCCGATAAGACTACTGGTAAGCTCCACGCTATCAACCCTGAAAATGGCTTCTTCGGTGTTGCTCCGGGTACCTCCAAGGTCTCCAACCCCAACGCTCTCGAAGCTTGCCGCGCCAACACCATCTTCACCAACGTTGTTCTCACCGATGACGGCGATGTGTGGTGGGAAGATATGGGCGTTCCTGCTCCTGCTCACGGCATTGACTGGAAGGGTAACGATTGCTATGCTTCCAAGGAAAAGCCCAACAAAATGGTGGCTTCTCCCGATGGCACAGGCGAATTCATCAAGGCTGCGCACCCCAACTCCCGCTTCACGGCTCCCGCTGATCAGTGCCCCGTGATCGCTAAGGAATGGGATGCTCCTGAAGGCGTTCCGGTTGACGCTATCCTCTTCGGCGGTCGTCGTCCCTCCACCATTCCTTTGGTGAACATGGCTACCGACTGGGCACACGGCGTTTACATGGGTTCTGCTGCTGGCTCCGAAGTCACCGCTGCTGTGATCTCCGACCAGATCGGTCAGGTCCGTCGTGACCCCATGGCAATGTTGCCTTTCTGCGGTTACAACATGGCTGACTACTTCGGTCACTGGCTCAAGATGGCTGACAAGGTCGATGCTGACAAGCTCCCGAAGGTCTTCTTCGTGAACTGGTTCCGTAAGGATGCTGATGGTAACTTCATGTGGCCTGGCTTTGGTGATAACTCCCGCGTCCTCAAGTGGGTCTGCGAAGCAATCGAAGGTAAGGCTTCCACCAAGGTTACACCTATCGGTATCATGCCGACCGACGATGCCATCGATTTGACGGGTTGCGAAACCACTCCTGAAACCCTCAAGGAACTCCTCACCGTCGATGTCGAAGGTTGGAAGAAGGAAGTTGCTGGCGTTAAGGAATCTTGGGAAAAGTTCGGCGATCGTATTCCTGCAGCCCTCACGGCTAAGCTCGAAGAAATCACCGCTGCTCTCAACAAGTAAGCGCTTCGTTGCGTGATAAAAAGCCCTCGGGTATCCCCGGGGGCTTTTTTTAATTATGAATTGCGAATGATGAATTATGGGGTTACGAATTATGAACCGTTAACTCAATTGCGAATGATGAGGTTGTGGATTACGTGGGTGGTGAAGATGCATTATGAATGATTGAAAGGGTATTACGGTTGGAAGGCGATTCCTCTAAAAGAAAAGATAAAAAAGGTCTCGCTTTTTTTGAACATTTTGATATACTATAGATATTTGAAGAAAGAGATATATTTATATGAAAAAAGAAACAAAGGTTATCGCCGTTGCGAACCAAAAAGGTGGCGTTGGAAAAACGACCACTGTTGTGAATTTAGCCGCTGCTCTCGCCCAGATGAAAAAGACGGTGTTGGTGATTGATTTAGACCCACAGGCCAATGCAACAAGTGGGTTAGGCATTCAACCAACACCCGGAACAAGCCTTTATGCAGCCCTTACAGGACAGGCTTTTATTGGGGATATCATTCAAGGTACACCGATTGAAAATGTGAACCTCATCCCCTCTGAATTAGACCTCTCTGGAGCTGAGCTTGAAATCGCTCGTCAAGACAACCATTTAAAAGTGGTGCGTGAGTTGTTAAAGCCTGTTTTGACGGCAGATGTTTTTGATTATATTCTCATTGACTGTCCGCCCTCATTAGGCATTTTGATGACCTCTTCGCTTGCCGCTGCCAATGGTGTGGTTGTGGCGATGCAGTGCGAATATTATGCGATGGAAGGACTCAAAGTTATCACCGATGTGGTACAGCGTCTCCACGATAATGGCGTCAACCCTGACATTCATGTTGAAGGGATTTTGATGACGATGTTTGATAACCGCACGAATCTCTCAGGAGATGTGGTTGAAGAGGTGCGTAAGCACTTTGGCAAACTCGTTTACAAGACTGTCATTCCTCGTAATATTCGCATTTCTGAAGCGCCCTCCTTTGGTCAGCCGGTCGTGATTTATGATCCAAATTCCAAGGGTGCTCAAGCCTATATTGCCCTGGCGAAAGAATTTGCCACGCGTGCAAAAGCCTCTAAGTAATTGAGATTAAAATATACATCTGGAGTGAATGATGAGAACATTGAAATGGAACCGCCGATGGCGATGGTGCCGCTAAACAGACACACACAACCATTTCAACACCTCGATGGTGTGCTCATTGAAATCATTCACAACTTCAATTAAAGGTCTACTTATGAGAAATTACTTTAAGCGTTATCCCGATGAAAATGGCTTTTTTGGTCAATATGGAGGGGCGTTTGTACCCGATAATTTAAAGGTCGAGATGCAGAAGATTGCGGAAGCCTATTTCCGCATTAGCAAAACCCATGACTTTGTCTCTGAATTACGCCGCATTCGCAAGCACTTTCAGGGGCGTCCAACCCCGATGTATTACTGTCGTAATTTGAGTGATAAGCACGGTGGTCGCATTTATCTCAAGCGCGAAGACCTCAATCATTCGGGCGCTCACAAGCTCAATCACTGCATGGGTGAGGTCATGCTCGCAAAGTACATGGGTAAGAAGCGTGTCATCGCTGAAACCGGTGCTGGACAACATGGGGTAGCAATGGCGACAGCCGCAGCGTATTTTGGTTTGCCATGTGATGTTTACATGGGTGAAGTGGATATCGCCAAGCAACACCCCAATGTGCTTCGTATGAAAATTCTCGGGGCGAATGTGATTCCCGTCACACACGGACAGAAGACCTTAAAGGAAGCCGTTGATGCAGCCTTTGAAGCGTACTTGAAAGATCCTGAAAACACCATGTATTGCATTGGTTCGGTCGTCGGCCCCCACCCCTTCCCAATGATGGTGCGTGATTTTCAGAAGATTGTCGGTATTGAGAGCCGCGAACAATTCCTCGAAATGACGGGTGAACTTCCCGATGCCGTGACAGCGTGCGTTGGTGGCGGATCGAACGCGATGGGAATGTTTTGCGGATTCTTAGAAGACGAAGATGTCAAGCTCTATGGAGCCGAACCCCTCGGTCGCGGTTCGCAACCGGGCGATCATGCGGCTACGGTTGCGTATGGTAAGCCAGGTTATTTGCATGGGTTCTACAGCTATACCTTGCAAAATGACGATGGCTCTCCAATGCCCGTCTATTCGTGTGCTTCAGGGCTTGACTATCAATCCGTTGGTCCCGAACATGCCATGCTTCACGATAAGGGTCGTGTAGACTATGTACCCGTCGATGACAAAGATGCACTCAAAGCCTTCTTTGAACTCGCTCGTCTTGAAGGGATTATTCCCGCAATTGAAAGTGCACATGCCGTTGCCTATGCCATTCGTTATGCTAAGGAGCACCCGCATGGTTCGATTATCGCGTGTCTCTCGGGGCGTGGCGATAAGGACATTGACTACGTCTACGAACACTTTGGTTTGGGAGAAAATCTCTAATGGCACGCTTCTCAACAGCGTTTCTCAAGATAGGGCGAGGACTCGCCCTATCATTCTTTTTAATCTCTACCCTCGGTTGTTCGACCGCTTCAACAACGCCACCGCCACCCCACCCTACAATGGGTCCGGAAAAGCGTTTACTCATTGATGTCTCCCGTCATTTTTGGGAGATGGATGAACTCCTTGCATTATTACCCAAAATGCAAGCTGCGGGCTTCACGGTTTTACACTTTCACCTCACCGATGGACCCGGTTGGAGACTCGAAAGTAAGGCCTATCCCCTCGCCACTGAAAAAGGTGCTTGGCGTGTCGATAAAACCGACCAACCTTGGCATTGGCGCTCGACCGAATTCTGGACGCCCGAACATGCCACGACCGGCGCCAAACGCTATGGTGGGTACTACACCGTTGAACAATTAAAAGCGTTTCACCAAGCCGCCAAAGAACATGGCATCTTAATTATTCCGGAAGTCGATATGCCGGGACATTCCGCGGCCTTGATGTTTGCCTATCCTGAACTTGCATGCCCCACTAATCAAGACCCCAAAGGCTGGTTTTTAGGTAAAGATGTCTTGTGCGTGGGGAATCCAAAGACAGTTGCTTTTTGTGACACCATCATTGGCGAACTCTGTGAGATTTTCCCAGGAAGTCCAATTCATATTGGGTGTGACGAAGTGCCGACCTTTGCTTGGGCGGAATGTCCCACCTGTCGACACCCAGAAGTGCAAAAAGCCTTTTACGAAGCCCTCGTCGCGTCTGTCAAAAAGCGTGGCGTTGAAGTTTTGGCATGGGATGAACTCGCACAGACAGGAATTGATGTAAGCGATGTGACATTGACCTGTTGGCATGATGAAGTCCAACCACGAGCAAACGATGTGGCGTGTCCCTATTCCTATTGTTATCTCGATCAAGCCAAGAGTCGTGAGCGTTTACCCACATGGGAGATTCCTAAAGATGTGCGAGCGATTCAACTCAATTTATGGACCGAAGAAATGCCGACTCGAGCAATTCGTGAGCAACTTCTTGACGAAGGGTTTAAAGCCCTCCAACAAGCCCTTGAGAAAGAATAATCTATGTCTGAAGAGACCTCCCTCCGACTGCAAAATTTCTTGGCTCAACGCGGGGTTGCCTCTCGGCGTGGAGCGGCAGCGTTGATTGAAGCTGGGCGCGTCAAGGTCAATGGCGTTGTGGTAACAACGCCTGGAGCTCGCATTGAAGCGACCGATATTGTTGCATTAGACAACGAAACCATCAAAGTTCGAGCCGAAGAACATCATACCTATCTCTACAATAAGCCGATTGGAGAAGTCTCCTCCACCGATGGTCAAGGTGCTCGAAGTGTCTTAGAATCCTTTAAGAAGCTTCCCTATCGTTTGGTTCCCGTCGGTCGCCTTGATAAAGATAGCGAGGGATTACTCCTCATTTCGAATGATGGGTCACTTATCCATCGTCTCACCCATCCTCGATATGACCATAGTAAAACTTACGAAGTCGATGTTCATCGACCTCCAACGGAGGAACAACTCCGCATTTTAAGGTCTCCGCTTAAAATTGAAGGGTATCGCATTCGACCGGTAAAAGTTACAGTGATAGAAGGTGCGCGATTGCGATTTATTTTAAAAGAAGGTCGCCATCGTCAAATTCGTCAAATGTGCGAACAAGCCGATTTAAAGGTCCGTCGCTTAAAACGCGTTGCTATTGGCACCCTCACCCTTGGCAAGCTCAAACCTGGCGCTTTTCGTGAGCTTACAGCGGCAGAGCTTCAACACCTTTTATCCTCATCGACCAACGCCTTTTAAGAACATTAACGCATCCATCTTCGTTGAAATCTTCGTTCTAAAAAGCATCGATGACGCGCTCCATTTTGTGAGCGCGTTTCATGTCAATTGAAGTCCTTTTCAAAGTCAATGGGTTTGAG
>JAUNQZ010000106.1 GCA_030535915.1 bacterium | reverse complement strand
TTGGCTCAAATTAGAGAACTCCCCGCAGGAATGCCAATAGGTTATGGCCATACATATACGTTGTCTAAAAATATGCGGATAGGGACAATTTCCGCAGGATATGCCGATGGATTACCATTAGCTCTTTCAAATCGAGGGGTTGTTTTAATTCACGGGAAACCATCTCCAATCATTGGTCGAATCTCAATGGATTATTTAACGGTTGATTTGACAGATGTTCCAGAGGCGAAGGTTGGCGATATCGTGACATTATTAGGTCGCGATGGGGAAAATGAGATTCATGTGGAAGATTGGGCCGCAATAAAACAAACGCATGCCTATGACATTATTTGTTCAATTGGTTCGCGTGTTGCACGGTGTTGTGTGGTTGAGTGAGTACGCTAGTCTTCAAGCGTTTCTTCATCTGCATAAACTTTAGTCGCATCAACATTGAAGTAGGTCGCAAGCACTTGCTGAATCATTGGACCTGCGTCTTTACCGCCACCGCTTCCTTCATCAAGCATTGCACAAACTGCGATTTGAGGATTTTCAATAGGTGCGAAGGCGATGCACCATACATGTTTTTTTCGTTCGCGCGTTCCCTCTTTAATGAATTCTGCAGTGCCTGTTTTTCCTGCAACATTGACACCTTTAATTTGCATCGTTTTGCCTGTTCCGCCTGTAACCACGGCCTCCATACCTTCAATAACGGCTGTAATATAGTCGTGATTCCATGGAAGGACTTCAATACATTCACCTTCTGGAGTGTCTGCGACAAGACGGGGACGCATTGCTTTGCCGCCCATTGCAAGTGTTGCCGTAGCGTGTGCCATTTGTAATGGCGTGGTTGTAATTTGACCTTGTCCAATTGCACATTGTGCGGTATCAACAGGTGTCCAGCGACGAGCAACTTCTCCTGTTTTTTTATCACGATAGGCGGGGAGGTGACCTGCGGATTCTCCGCCGAGATCAATGCCAGTGCGTTTACCAAGGCCTGCTTGTTTGGCTACGCGAAGAATTGCATCCATACCAATTGATGTGCCAACATAACAAAAGTAAGGATTGCATGATTTCATTAATGCACCGCGTAAATCAAGTTCTCCATGCCCATAACGATTGGCACAACGCAAACGCGCATTATAGTCGGTATAAATGCCATTACAGTCGTGGAGTGTGTCGGCATTGTAGTTTTCTTCTTGGGCGGCGATTGCAACAAATGGTTTGAAAATTGAACCTGGAGCATAGGCTGTTTGGACGGCTCGGTTAATAAGCGGTTTTTCTGGATTTTGTGTTAAGGATTGATAAAATGATTTTTCGATGGGTGGAACCATCATATCAATATTATAAGTGGGTGCAGAGGCGAGCGTAAGAATATCGCCATTGCGAGGATCGATTGCAACAATTGCTCCAGGTCGATTTGCAAGGGCTGCTTCTGCTGTGCGTTGAAGATTGACATCAAGCGTGAGCGTAAGGTCTTTGCCTGGTGTTGCTTGGCGATGGATGCTACGATAGTGGGTGTAGCCTCGAGAGTCCACACGAAGAAGTGATTCGCCTGGTTCTCCAGAGAGTCGATCATTATATCGATATTCAATGGCTGATCGTCCCTCAAATTCTGGAAGTCGATAGTGATACTGTCCTCGTTTAATTTGACGCGTGGATGCGCCAACATAGCCTAGTACATGTGCAGCGAGTGTTCCATTAGGGTAGGTGCGTTTAGGAAAGGTTATAATGTCGACACCGGGGAGTTCATCGGCCCATTCCGAAATGTATGCAACTTTACTGTAGTCAACATCTTTCCAAAGAATGAGTGGCATCGGTAAACTTTGACGCATGTGACGTTCAACATCTTTGGCTGTACGAGCATTCGCAGATGTCTCACGGGGAAGTTGAAGGCGTTCAGAAAGTTCATCAATAAATGTATTTACAGCATTTGTTGTATTTGACCATTTGCCAGGTTTCCGGTGCTGTTCGCAATAGAGAACAATGGCATAGGTGGGCTTATTGTCTGCGAGAAGAATGCCATTTCGGTCATAAATTTTACCACGAATTGCAGGCACAAGGACACGACGAAAACTTTGCGCACTTTGGGCTGCACCATATTGGGGACTGTCAAGAACTTGAACATTCCATAACCGCTGAACGAGGCAAAAGATGCCAAGAAGGATTGGGAGTGCCAAAAGGATGACATGCCATGATCGAATGGTTAAAGAATTTTCAGCGTGTTTAATCTCCATCAACAACTCTCCGTTCTATTTTGGGTCGAAGAGCGAAGAATTCACATCTTGGAGCAAGTTTGAATGCGAGAGCCCCTCCTAAGGATCCTATGACAGGGGCGAGGATGAATTGACCAAATGTTGGCCAAAGGTAAAACGCCTTGACATCACCTAAATAAATAAATGCATAAATGGAGGTCCAAAGTAAAAGAATCGGTGTTGTTATCGCTCCTATAAGAAATCCCATGCCGGGAGAGAATTTCTCAGGGAGTGTCTCCCGAAATGCTTCAATAATTGACCAACAAAGAAGGAAAAATAAAATACATGTGCCTTGTGGAAGGAGCCAAGCATATTCAAGGAGTTGTCCAAACCAAATCGCAATCCAAATGCCGACCTTTGATGTACGCGTGAGTAATAGCCAAATACACCAAATGGGTAAGAATCCTATATGTAAAACGGCAAAAGAGGGGAAAAGACCATCACAAATACCTGTGAGAACAACAGGTAAAATCGACACCCAAAGTATATCGAGCGTACGATTACTGAGCATGATTTGTTGCCTCTATCGGTGAAGATGTCTTGAGAATAAAAACGGTGTGAAGGAGCGCTGGATTTACAGCAGGGGCAACAAGCGCCTCTTGAAGTAAGCCATCGGAGACAAGCTTAGTTGAAATGACAGTGCCGATGCAAATTCCTCGAGGAAAACTACGCGTGCGTGTATTATTGCGTTGATAACCACTTCCCTCCGTGTAGACTTTTTGTCCAGGTTGTATAGGGTCGTCCGCACGCAAGAAATGAAGACGTAATGGCGCCTGATAGTAAAGCGTGGAGGATTGTTCTTCTTGTCCTAAATCTTGTCCATCCATCCCACATGTAATACCTTTTGAAACGCCAGGAATCTCCGCTGCAATACGACACGATGCGTCAGAGAGCAAAAGGACAGTGCATGTTTTAGATTCAACAGAAATAACGCGACCAACGAGACCTTCTGGCACAACAACTGCACATCCCTCTGTCACACCATCGACAGCACCAACGCCTAATGTTAATTGTGGCCAAACGCCAAGACCTCCACCATGCGACCAAATAGGTGCTGGCAAGATGTCGTGAGAAAAGTCATTGGGTCGCCATTGGAGTTCTTCAAGGAGATGGCCGCGTTCTGTAGCGATGCGTTCGAACTCATTTTTCTGAGTGATGAGTCGTTCACGCTCTTCTTCATCATCTTGTCGTTGAGGTCCATTACAAAGACCATCCCACGCTGCTTCAAGGCGAGAAGAACATTGATATTTTGTCCATACAGACATACGCTTAAAGGGGTAGGTAAGCGTCGCACATACAGAACGAATCGTTCCTGTGCCATAGAGTATGACAAGGATGATACCAAGCGTAAAGAGATAGGGACGAAGGCGACGAAACATTTTTGCGACACCAAAAATAGTAGGGATGTAGGAAAGTTAAAAAAGAGCGCCGCAAAAACCGGCGCTCATTTCTTGCCTTTAATGGCGGCGCTGGGTGTGTTCTTTCACGAAATCAAGCTCGTCAAGGACCTTACCCGTGCCATTAGCAACACCCGAGAGCGGATCGTCTGCAACGGTTACCGGAAGACCTGTCTGTGCAGCAATTAATCGGTCTAAGCCACATAAGAGAGACGAACCTCCAGAAAGCACAATACCACGGTCAACCAAGTCAGAGGCAAGTTCTGGCGGAGCATCGTTAAGCGTAATACGAATAGCATCAACAATGGTCGTTACAGGATCCTTCAAAGCCTCACGAATTTCTTCAGAGGTTACGCGAAGTGTCTTCGGCAAGCCCGCAACAAGGTCACGCCCGCGAACTTCCATTGAAACTTCCTCTTCCAACGGATAAGCCGAGCCAATGGTTGTTTTGATTTCTTCTGCAGTGCGTTCACCGATAAGCAAGTTATAGACACGACGCATATACTGGATAATGCACTCGTCCATTGTATCGCCACCGACACGAACGCTTTTCGCAAAGACGATACCAGCAAGTGAAATCAACGCGACTTCACATGTGCCACCGCCGATATCAACAATGAGGTTACCAGCTGCTTCAGAGACCGGCAAACCCACACCAATTGCTGCAGCCATGGGTTCTTCAATCAAAGTGACATCACGCGCACCCGCATGCTTAGCCGCCTCTTCAACGGCACGCCATTCAACTTCTGTAATCTCAGAAGGAACCGCAATCACCACACGCGGACGAACAATTTTATGCCCACGCGCCTTACGAATGAAATAGCGAATCATTGCCTCTGTAATGGCAAAATCTGCAATTACGCCAGATTTCATAGGGCGCACTGCAACAATATTACCAGGTGTACGACCCAACATCTTTTGAGCTTCTGCACCAACGGCGAGGATCTTCTTTGTATTTTTTTGCATTGCGACAACAGAAGGCTCACGAATCACAACACCTTGACCTTTAATAAAGACAAGCGTGTTCGCCGTACCCAAATCAATGCCGATGTCGCTTGAAAGAAAACCCATCATGCGTTTAAAAATCCCGAACATAGAGACTCCTTCAAAAAATAATACTATATTATAGCATACCAACAAACGACATGCAAGCAATGTTTTTGCAATACACCAACAA
>JAUNQZ010000021.1:12352-20131 GCA_030535915.1 bacterium | reverse complement strand
TCCTTTTAGATTTTCTTCTTTTCTTACCTGCGCAATTACATTGTGCAAGATTCAGTATATATAATAATGAACAAAAAAGTTGCTTCTAACTGGCATATTTGGTACAATAAGTGTGTTTGAGGGAGAATTAGGCTTCCTCATGGTGTATTTTATCCTTAACTTGGAGAAAAATTATGTACGAAAATGAAAAACGCGAATGTCAGTTGCTCATTAATGATGGTTGGATTTTAATCCTCCCAGCATTAGCGCTTGGCATTGTTGGTCCGACGGTATTGGGCATTCTTGGGTTAGCTTGCTTGTCGAGTATCCTTGGTACGCTTTGCTTCCTCTTTGTGATTTTTATGCTTTGGTTCTTCCGCAATCCTGTGCGTGTGCCTCCGGCAGGCGAAGAAAATATCGTTTCGGGTGCAGAAGGCACGGTTCGTTCGGTGCAGTATGTTTCTGAAACCGATGATGTGCCAGCAGCTGAAGTGGTGAAGGAATTCTTCCCGGGGCAGCGTGCAGTACGTATTTCGACCTTCCTCTCGCCCTTGCATGTGCATGTGAACCGCCTCTCGATTGGTGGTAAGGTGACGCAGTGCGAATATCGTCACGGCAAACATCTCTTGACGATGGATGAACGCTCGAGCCTTTACAATCAGCACTCCGTAATTGTGGTTGAAGACAAGGATGGGCTCCGTTGCTTGCACAAGCAGATTACTGGACCTGTGGTGCGTCGCGTGGTGTATTGGTTGGAACAAGATCAGCCGGTTCGCCGTGGTGATATTTTGGGCATGATGAAGTTTGGCAGCCGTATGGACATTTGGTTGCCAGCGGATCGCGTTGAAGTTTGCGTGAAGGAAGGTGACCCTGTAATGGCAGGTGTGACCGTTATCGCAAAGCGCAAGTAAATCTGCGAGGTGTGTTATGACAGAAGGCAAAAAGATTCCAGCCAACAAGGTGATTGTTAACTCGATCACCTCAGGTGCGCTTGTTTGCGGTTTGCTTAGCACAATGTTTTCTGCATCGGGGAATTTCTACCTCGGTGCAGTTCTCATTTTAGGGGCGATGATTCTTGATGGTCTTGATGGGACCTTTGCGCGTTTGCTCAAGGCTGAATCTCAATTTGGCGCAGAGTTTGACACCTTTGTGGATATCACCGCTTTTGGTGTAGCGCCGGCGATGTTGGTCTATTTCTATCTCTTTCATCAGTTAGTTCCCGCAGCGGCGATGATTCACACGGTGGGCGCGATGCTCAGCGTAGCGATTGTGCTCTCGGGTGCATTGCGTTTGGCTCGCTTTAAGGTGGTTGATGATGATCATGGCATGAGTGGATACACAGGTATGCCGATTACAGTCAATGCGCTTTGCTTGGCGGGCATTATTCTTTTCATTGAAGCCTGGAAGAAGGGTTGGGGCGTAGATTATCCTTTGCCTGAATGGGTCAACTTGCAAAAGGGTTGGCTTGCATGGGTGATGTATGCCAATTGCATCATTTGCCTCCTCTTACAGATTTCGCCCTTTAAGTATCCCAAGCCAACCAATACGCCGATTGGTCAATTCATCGGCGTGCTTGCCTTTGTGGGTCTCTTTATTGGTCCAAAGACCGCAGTTATCAGCTGCTGCTATTTGGTGCCGATGACACTTTTCTATATCTACTTGGCGCCCTTCTGGTTTAAAATTAAAAACTGCCTTTGCAAAAAAAAGGTCGCTTAAGTCTTATTTGTAAAAAACATATTGATTCGTCCAAATGAACGTAACAGAAAAAATCCTTCATGCGCACCTCGTCTCTGGTACACCCGTTGCTGGAGAAGAGGTCGCGATTCGTATTGATCAAACCTTGACGCAAGATGCTACAGGCACCATGGCTTATCTCCAATTTGAAAGCATGGGCTTGCAACGTGTTAAAACCGACATTTCCGTCAGTTATGTCGACCATAACACCGTACAAATTGGCTTTGAAAATGCCGACGACCACGACTATCTCCAATCGGTCGCGCAAAAATATGGCATTATTTATTCAAAGCCTGGCAATGGCATCTGCCATCAACTTCATTTGGAACGTTTCGGTAAACCTGGCAAGACCTTGATTGGGTCTGACTCTCACACACCCACGGGTGGTGGCATTGGTATGGTTGCTATCGGTGCAGGTGGCATTGATGTCGCTGTCGCAATGGGTGGCGGCGCCTACAATATTGCTTGGCCGAAGGTCGTTGGCATTCGCCTCGAGGGTTCGTTACCCGCGGGTGTCTCTGCTAAGGATGTCATCCTCGCGGTCTTGCAAAAGTTTGGCTCAAAGGGTAATGTCGGTAAGATTTTCGAATACTATGGTCCCGGCGTTGCCACGCTTGATGTTCCCTCGCGTGCAACCATTACAAATATGGGCGCAGAGCTCGGCGTCACCACCTCGGTCTTCCCCTCAGATGAAACGACCAAGGCCTTCTTGGAAGCTCAAGGTCGTGGTGAAGATTGGGTGCCGCTCACCGCAGATGATGAAAGCTACGATGAAACGTGGACGCTCAATCTCTCGACCCTTGAACCCCTTGCTGCTGCTCCGCACAATCCGGGAAACATTGAAACCATCGCTTCTCATGTAGGAGAAAAAGTTCACCAAATCATGATTGGTTCGTGCACGAACTCCTCCTATCGTGATATTAAGACAGTCGCCCTTTTACTTAAGGGTAAGCAGGTCCATCCCGATGTTGAGGTAGGTATTGCATGCGGTTCAAAACAAGTCGTTCGTATGCTTGCCGATGAAGGTCTTCTTGGCGAACTCATTGCATCGGGTTGCCGTATTTTGGAAAATGCGTGTGGCTTCTGCATCGGTGCGCACATGAGCCCCTCGACCAATGCCGTTTGTCTCCGTACGAGCAACCGTAACTTTGAAGGGCGTTCGGGTACGCAATCCGCCAAAGTCTACTTGGTCTCGCCTGAAACGGCCGCAGCCTCAGCGCTCACAGGCACCTTCGCCGATGCACGTCAACTTGATGTACCGGCGGTGGCGATGCCTGAACATTTTACCATTGATGATGGGATGTTCCTCTATCGCGAAAGTGCTGGCGTTGGCAAGCCTGAAACCAAGATTCTCCGCGGTCCCAACATTGGCGAAGTCCCTCCTGGAATGCCATTGGCTGAAACCCTCACAGGTGTGGCTACCGTAAAAGTGGGCGATAAAATTACCACCGACCATATTATGCCAGCGGGTGCACGTTTGAAGTATCGTTCAAACATTCCCGAGTATGCGAAGTATGTCTTTGAGCATACCGATCCGGCGTTCTACACCAACGCTTCAGCGAATCGCGATGCAGGTAAAGCAAATATCATCATCGCGGGGGAAAGTTATGGTCAAGGTTCCTCGCGTGAACATGCCGCCCTTTGCCCAATGTATCTCGGTGTACGTGCAGTCATCGCAAAGACAATTGAGCGTATCCATCGAGCCAATCTCATTAACTTCGGCATCGTCCCCTTTGCCTTTGTCAATCCGGACGATTATGAAACCCTTTCAGCGGGCGATGAGCTCGTTATTGAAAACCTTCGTGAAGCGATTCAAGGTAATGGTCGCGCGACGGTTAAAAATCTCACCAACAACACAACATTCGACGTTGAGACAACCTTGTCTGATCGTCAAAAACGCCTTCTCCTTGCCGGCGGTCTCTTAGCCGCAGTTGCGCAAGGAGAAGTTTAAAGGAGCCATGCGCCATGAGCGACGCAGACACCCCCGAAACGTTCGGCTTTGACTTCGCCCCCGATTGGGCTCGCAAGTCCGCCGATGAGTATGTCAGCCGTTATCAAGGCAAGAACTACGATGAACGCACCGGTCGCGAAGAACGCCCGCGTCGAGATTCCCAAACCCGTGGGGACCGTCGCGATGATCGTCGCCCCCGTCCACCGCGTCGTGACAATGATGGCGAACGCCGTCCGCGTCGTGACGATGGATTTAAAGGTCGTCCACGTGGTCCTCGCTCCGAACAGCAAGGCGATGCACCTCGCACGCAACGTCCTCCTCGCTTTGAACGCGTCCAGCCGTTGAATGCAGATATTCGTCTGTTGCCAAATCAAAAGAATCTTGGGGTCATTATCAAAACCCTTCAAGGCACGCATACGGCCTTTTCAATGAAGAAGTTTGTGAACCTCTTCCTTGACAACCCGCAAGCCTGTCTCGTGCGCTTTGAAGCCAAAGCCGACACCGATACCCTCTTCTATTCCTGCAAATCTTGTGGTTTCATCGCATTGTCCGAGGCTGAAGTTGCTGCTCACTTGGCAGAACATCACCTCGCCGATTACTTTGATGTCACCGAAGAAGCTTGCGAAGCACCCTCGGGTACCTACCCTTGCGTTGCAAAATGCACGCTCACGGGCGAATGGGTTGGTGCACCCAATCATCACTCCTATCGTCACCGCGTAGCCGAACTCGCTGCACGTACGGGACGTTCTGAAAAGGATTACCTCAAGACGATTGAAATGTGTCGCGATAGCGAATCGGTTGAAGCTTGGAAGCAATCAGTGACCACGCAAACGGTTTATCGTAAGAAGGTCACCCTTGATGAGGTGCCAGCGCCAGAAGCACCTGCTGAAACACCTGCTGAAGGCGATGAAACTCCCGCAGAAGTAGCACCTGCTGAAGATACACGCCCGACCTACAATCGTGATCAGGCTGAAGCAATCTTCCGTCGTGACATTTTGTCGACCTTGATTACATCGGGTAAGCACATGGTCGCGCCCGTACCGCTCGCGCAAAATTCTCCCTCTGTGCCGCTCAAACTCCTCGTAACAAAGGCTCTCCGTGACGAACAGCGTCACCCCTCTTCGCTCTTGTTCGCTTTGCGTGGTGCATTCCGTCATCGTAAGTTTGAACTCTTCCGTTGCAATGATGCGCATGGACCCGAATTCGTTGCCAATGTTAAACCTACACCCTTCACGGCTGAAAATGCTGTTCGTGAATTGCGTGCGGCATTGGATTACGTTGCTGCTCATCCGTGTTGCACACGTAACGAACTTCTCACTTCGCTCAAGGCAGAACTCGCTGATATGGATCAAAGCACATTGATCCGTCAGGTGGCGTTCCTCTTCCAGCGTGGACACTTGTTGGAATTCTACAATGGCATTGTGGCACTCCCGGAAACCAATCCAAAGTTCCGCAAGCTTCCAGAAGAATCCAAGAAGAAACCCACGGAAGAAAAAGCCGAAGCACCTGCTCCCGAAGTAGCACCAGTAGCCGAAGCACCTGCTTCTGAAGCACCCGTGGAAGTTGCTGAAACCCCTGTCGAAGCCCCTACCCCTGTGGCCGAAACCCCTGTCGAAGAAGCCCCCGCTCCTGAAACAGCTGAATAAGGAGAAAACGATGAAACTTGCAGACGTTGCAAAGACCGTAAACGGTACCATTGAAACTGGTGCCGATATCGAAATCACCGCAATGGCGAGTTTGCTCGAAGCACGCGATGGCGATATTTCCTTCTTGGCGAATCAGAAATACAACAAGCAAATGCAAGAAACCAAAGCCTCTGCAGTGCTCGTTGCAAAAGATTATGAAGGAACCACCGATGCGGTTTTAATCCGTGTGGATGATCCGAATAAAGCCTTTGCTTCCTTGGCGCCAATCTTTGGACCTAAGCCGGTTGTTCGCACCCCTGGCATTCATGCCACGGCTGTTATTGGTGAAAATGTTACGCTCGGGAAAGACCTTTATATTGGCCCCTTCACCGTCATTGAAGATGGCGTGTCCATTGGTGATGGTACAATTATTGAAGGTCAAGTCTTCATCGCTCAGGAGGTTAAAATCGGCGCCAAGTGCCACCTCTACCCGCAAGTCAATATTCGTGAATCCTGTATTTTGGGTGACCGCGTAATTTTACACGCTGGCGTAAAAGTCGGTAGCGATGGTTATGGCTACACCGTTGAAGTCGGTCCTCAAGGTCCCAATATCGCAAAAGTGCCTCAAGTCGGCATTGTCGAAATTGGTAACGATGTGGAAATCGGCTCTAATACCTGTATTGACCGTGCACGCTTCGGTCGTACACGTATTGGTGATTGCACAAAGATTGACAACTTGGTCCAAATCGGTCACAATGTTCAAATCGCACCCTTTGTTGGTATCATTGCTCAAGCTGGTATCGCAGGTAGTGCAAAGATTGAATCCGGTGCAATCATTTGGTCACAGGCCGGCATCTCGGGTCACCTCACCGTGCATGAACGCGCTCAAGTCGGTCCTCAATCCGGTGTGAAGGAAGATGTCCCCGAAGGTGAATATGTCATCGGCGCTCCCGCAATGACAAAGCGAGCCTTCGCAGAAAGCCTCCTCATGCCACGTGCGATTGATAAGCTTAAAAAGAAAATTGCAGACCTTGAAGCTAAAGTCAAGGCTTTGACCACCAACCCCTAAGCTCGACAATGTCGCTCTTAAAGATTATCAAACAGCAATTTATTGATATTCGCGACCCGAATCGCCGTGTGGCGGTTCGGGTGATTTTTACCCTTATCCTCGCATTCCTTTGGGGATGGGTGCTCTGTTCCTAATGAAACAAAGATTGAGGAACCCCGCTCATGGCTCTCCGTTTTCTCTCCGCTGGTGAATCTCATGGTCCGTGCTTAACGGTCATTGTTGAAGGCGTCCCCGCTGGACTTCCCCTCACAGAAGAAATGATTGCACAAGACCTCGCACGCCGTCAACTTAAAGCTGGCGCCGGCGGTCGTATGGTTATCGAAACTGATCATGCCGACATCCTCGCTGGAGTAATGGACGGTAAGACGACAGGAGCTCCCATCGCGCTACGCATTACCAATCGCGATCATGAAAGCTGGGAAAATAAAGCGATTCCTGCTTACACTACCGCACGCCCTGGTCATGCAGATCTCGCGGCTTGTGTCAAATATGGATACAATGACATTCGTATTGCCCTTGAACGCTCAAGTGCGCGTGAAACGGCTTGTCGTGTTGCTGCTGGAGCCATTGCACGCGCTTTTCTCCGAACCTTTGGGATTGAAGTTGATAGCGTCGTCTCTTCCATTGGTGATATTCCCGAAACAGAAACACCCCTTGAAGAAGCGCTCGTCTTTGCGGCTTGTTCTCCCTTGCGTGCACCCAATGAAGCTGCAGAGGTTGCTTATACAGAAATTATTCGTAAAGCAAAAAAAGACGGCGATACGCTCGGAGGCATTCTCACCCTCGTCGCGAAAGGGCTCCCGATTGGACTTGGTTCCTATGTCACGCCAGAGCGTCGACTTGATGCTCGCATTGGTGCTGCGATGTTTGCAACCAATGCAATTAAAGGTGTTGAATTTGCAGAAGCCTTCAAAAACACGACACTTCCCGGTAGCGAGCTTCACGATCCCATTCTCCGTAATGAATCTGGACACATTACGCGTCCTACAAATCGTTGTGGGGGTCTCGAAGCTGGTATAACCAATGGCATGCCCATTGTTGTTCGTGTTGCAATGAAACCTATTCCAACAACGCTCAAACCTCAGCAAAGTATTGATTTTGCAACTGGAGAATCCGCTGCAACAACGTATGAACGCTCCGACACATGTCCCGTACCACGCGCTTGCGTTGTTCTTGAGAGTGCGCTCCTACTCACGCTTGCCGATGCGCTTATTGAGAAGATTGGCGGAGACTCCATTGAAGAAATGAAGCCTCGTTTTGATGCACTCCCTACGGCAGATGACATTAGCCTCTCGCCCGAGTCTAAAATATTTTGGCCGAAGTAAAAATCTTTAACAATAAGATACAACCACAATCAAAATGATTTTAAGACGCGTTGAAAATCGACGCGTCTTAATTAATGTCAAAATAAAACACTCAAT
>JAUNQZ010000021.1:7682-12342 GCA_030535915.1 bacterium | reverse complement strand
TAGAACTTAAAGCTAATTTATATTTCATTTCAATTCACCCTATAACGCAACAAAAAAGGCCTCCCAAAGGAGACCTTTTTTGTTGCTTATCATAAATCTTACGATTAGATGCAGCAATGGCATGTACGAGCAATCACTTCGTCTTGATTCTTCTTAGAGAGAGAGATGAAGCGAACGGCATAACCAGAAACGCGGATGGTGAGGTTTGGATACTTATCAGGGTGAGCCTGAGCATCACGCAAGAGGTCAGCGGTAAAGACGTTGACGTTGAGGTGATGTGCACCTTGAGAGAAATAACCATCCATCAAAACCGTGAGGTTCTTGATTTGTTCGGGCTGATCCTTACCCAATGCGATGGGGTTGATGGTGAAGGTATTCGAAATACCATCACGGCAAGCATCGTAGTTGAGCTTTGCAACCGAGTTGAGGGAGAATGTTGCGCCCGAGCAGTCACGACCATGCATGGGGTTCGCACCAGGAGCGAATGCTTCACCAGCCTTACGACCATCAGGTGTTGCACCCGTGTTACGACCATACATCACGTTAGAGGTGATGGTAAGGAGGGAGAGGGTGTGAATTGCGCCACGATAGCAAGGAGTCTTCTTCAATTCAGCGGAGAAGAATTCTGCGAGTTCATGAGCGATGGAGTCCACACGATCATCATCGTTACCAAACTTCGGGAAGTCGCCTTCAATCGTGAAGTCTGTGGTGATGCCATCTTCATTACGAATCGGTGTAACCTTGGCATACTTGATTGCACTCAATGCGTCTGCGGCAACAGAAATACCAGCACAGCCAAAAGCCATCCAGCGGTGCGACAAGTGCGTATCATGAAGGGCCATCTGGACCTTTTCATAAGCGTACTTATCATGCATGTAGTGAATGACATTCATGGTGTTAACATACTGGTGAGCGAGCCAAGAGAGCTGTTCTTTGTAACGCGCCATGACATCGTCATAATTCAAGGGACCTTCAGCAGGAACGCCTGTCTTAGGACCGATTTGCTTACCCTTGATTTCTTCACGACCATCGTTGAGAGCCATGAGGAGAACCTTCGGAAGGTTGCAACGCGCACCGAAGAACTGCATATCCTTACCGATTTCCATTGCAGAAACGCAGCAAGCGATAGCATAGTCATCACCAAAACGTTCACGCATGAGGTCATCGTTTTCGTACTGAACAGAGTCCGTATCAATCGAAACCTTAGCGCAGTATTCCTTCCAACCCTGAGGCAAGTTCGGCGACCAGAGAACAGTCATATTGGGTTCCGGTGCGGGACCGAGGTTTTCCAAGGTGTGAAGCACACGGAAGGTCGTCTTCGTCACGAGCGTACGACCATCAAGACCGATACCGCCGAGAGATTCGGTTGTCCAAGTGGGATCGCCTGCAAAGAGGTCATTATATTCAGGTGTACGGAGCTGACGATTCATACGCAAGTGGAGCACATAATCATCGATCAATTCCTGAGCACCGGCTTCGTCCAAGATACCCGCCTGAATATCGCGTTCAATATAGATATCCAAGAAGGTTGCCGTACGACCCAAGCTCATTGCAGCACCATTCTGTTCCTTAATGGCGCCGAGGTAACCAAAATAGGTCGCCTGGATAGCTTCGCGAGCGGTGGTTGCAGGCTTAGAGATATCGCAGCCATAAAGTTCAGCCATCTTCTTGAGGCGACCCAAGAAGTCAATCTGACGCCAAACGTCTTCACGCAAACGGATAGATTCATCATCCATGACAGCATTAGGAGCGGTTGCGATAGCATCGAGGTCCTTTTGCTTTTCTGCGATCAAGTGGTCAATACCATAGAGTGCAACACGACGATAGTCGCCGATGATACGGCCACGGCCATAAGCATCTGGCAAACCTGTCAAAACGTGAGAACTACGCAATGCACGCATATCCTTGGTGTATGCACGGAAGACACCTTCGTTGTGCGTGGTGCGATAAGTGAACTGCGTCTTGATTTCGGGGGAGAGGTGATAGCCATAAGCTTCTGCAGCTTGTTCAGCCATACGCATACCACCGAAGGGGTTCGTCGAACGCTTCAAGGGTGCATCCGTCTGAAGACCGACGATGAGTTCATTTTCACGATCCAAATAACCGGCAGCGTGAGAGAGTACGCTTGATGCACGGCTAGTATCCACATCGAGAACACCATTCTTCATGAATTCTTCATGATGGAGTTTCTCATAAGCAGCGTTCACTTTCTTCGTACGCTCGGTCGGACCGACGAGGAACGAGGCATCGCCCTCATACGGAGTGTAGTTCGTTTGAATGAAGTCACGAACATCAATGGCTTCCTGCCATTTTCCAGGTTTGAATTCAGTTGTCTGAGACATATCCTGTATTCCTTTTCTAATTGCGATTTAGACGCGTTTAATTAAATCGAAAGACTTCTTTTTCAAGTCATTAACGAGATAAATTATATCAAATACAATTTTCGTTTGCAACAAAAAGTCGTCCTTTTCCTAAAAATTTTTTAGAACTGTATACATCCTCCGCCAAGCACCCATTTCTCACGATAAAAAACACATGCTTGTCCTGGAGTAATAAGTGTTTGAGGGGTTTCGGATTGAACCGTTCCATCCTCAAAAACAACACATTTAAAGGGCGCGTGATGATAACGACTGACCGCTTCACACGTCAATGGGAAAACCGGTGGCACCAGCCAATGCATCTCTGCGACCTTAAATTGTGTCTTTAAGAGGTCTTCCTTCGGTCCCAAGGTTAAGGTATTCGCTTGCCAATTGAGCGCCGTAACAAAAACACGACCACCCGTTGCAACGCCAATACCTTTTCGTTGACCACGTGTATAATTCGCCAAACCTGTATGACGCCCAATCACTTTTCCCTCGGGGTTAAGGATATCTCCTTCACACATCACTTCAGGATGTCGACGCGCTAACTCAGGACGATAATCCCCCCCTGGTAAAAAGCAAATGTCTTGGCTTCCCGACGAGAGTTTCGCCTCTGGAATCGGCAAAGCCCATGCTCGCGCAAGCGCAACCACTTCCGAACGTGTCGCTCCAGCGAGCGGAAAAAGCGTCTGTTCAAGGTCTGCTGGTGTAATCGCGTAGAGGAAGTAACTCTGATCTTTCGCCTTATCATTGGCACAACAAAGTGTCGAGACCCCAGAGATGGGTTCAATCCCCTTCCCTACATAATGCCCCGTAGCCATACGCCCTTGAATACACTGCCGCAAAGCTCCAAACTTTAATCGCGGGTTACAAAAGACACACGGGTTCGGTGTTTCACCACGCGCGTATGCATCAAAAAAGGGCGCCACCACTTCTGCTTCAAAGCGTTCACGCAAATCAATAACATGTAGCGGCACACCTAAAGCCTCAGCAAGCGCAACCGTTGCCGAATCCACCTCGGCGGTACACGTCAACATGTGATAAGCCTCAACCTCCGCTCCTGCACGTTGCAATAATGCCACGCACACTGCAGAATCCACACCTCCAGAGAAAGCAACACCGATGGGCTGACCATCGACGGACGTTTTTAAACTCTCAATTGTTGTTGCTAACATTAATGTTTCACCCCTGATTCATACCCTATCTAACATCAATATATTCGATCTCAAAACCTAATTAAATACACTGTACAATACGAACAGAAGGGCATGGTTTCTCAGGTCGATAAGTATCAAGGTCTAACGAAAAGATTGCACGAAATGCCATGCCAATCTCAAGGTGCTTTCCATGTATTACGCCACCAAACCAAACAGCTTTAAGAGGTTCGCCTCCATCATCTGGACGAAGCGAAAGCGAAAGATGATTCCCATCAACACCCACAATACGTTTCGAGAGAAGTTCAAATCGTTTCACGAACAAGGGTCTTGGATTCCCATTACCATAAGGTTCTAAAGCAGAAAGCGCCGAACACATCTCAACCGTTATCGGCACCATTGAAAGATCTACATCCACAATACAAGGCAATTGCGTTGCTTCTTCTTGAGTAGCCTTACAAGCTTTTGGAAAAGCTTCACAAAAAGCCTCACAAAAACCTTCTTTAATCGTAAATCCTGCTGCTTGCGCATGTCCACCAAAATGATCAAGGTAACCATCAAGTTGTTTTAAAATTTCAACCGCATTATACCCCTCACATGCTCGCATTGATCCATGCCCGCCATCTTTAACTTGTTTAATAACTGCAACAGGAGCATGTATAGATTCCATCAATCGTGCGGCAACAATCCCAATTACACCCGAATGAAAGACTTCGTCTTCACCACAAATAGCCAAAGCCTCTCCTGGTAAAATTGTGTAATTTTGATCAATATAATCAAGTAAATCGTGTTCAATCTTACGGCGTTTTTCATTAATCGCAGTTAAAGCTGTGGCATACTTAAACTTTTGATCATATGTTGCCGATGGCTTAATCATTAGCAAGCGAACCGCTTCTTTTAAGGTCTCTCGCCCTAAGCGACCCGCAGCATTAACACATGGGCAAATATTAAACGCAATACGCTCTGAATTTAATGTTACAGTCGACTTTCGTAAATTAAGCACATCAAGCAATGCTTTAAGACCAACATTCCCACGGTCGTTTTTATTTAAATTACGCAACCCAATAAAGAAAAAGGTACGCATAAACACACAAAAAATAATAAAAACAGAAAAAAATTTAAAAGCAACAAAAAAAAAATAATTTT
>JAUNQZ010000021.1:0-7672 GCA_030535915.1 bacterium | reverse complement strand
TTATCCCCAACAAGAAGCATCACATCTGAAATAATTGAAACAGCAACAAGATCAAAATATGTTTCAGGTTGACGACGAATTGCCGCAAGTGGAGTTTCGGTCTTTGCAAGTTTAAGCGGAGGAACATCAAGCGTCTTAGCAAGCGCACGCACAACTGCAAACGCGGTCGCACATCCAGAAGCCTCTGTCGCGCGAACATCTGCTTGAATTCTTGGATTCACAACCGCAACAGCTTTAGGCAAAACATCCAACGGCATATGGTGGTCCGTCACAACAACTTCAATTTGATGCAATTTCAACCACTCAATTTCTTTTACCGATGTAATTCCACAATCTACTGTAATCAGCAATGAAGGCTTGGCCCAACCTCTTGCTTCATGAATAGCAAGGCAACGCTCAAGCGCTGCAATTGAAAGACCATACCCCTCTTCAAAGCGATCCGGGAAAAATGGACTTACATTTGCCCCCCACGCTTCAAGCGCTTGCATCATTAATGTTGTCGCAGTAATGCCATCAACATCATAATCGCCATAAATAACGATATGCTCTTGCGCTTTGATTGCCCGAAGAATACGATCAATCGCCTTTGACATGTCCGAAAACGAAAAGGGATCAGACAATTCAACATCAAAGGGCTTCAGCCAACGCATTGCTTCTTCAAATGTTCCCGCACGATGCGCGAGAATTCGAGCAACTTCCAATGGCAACCGCCCCTCAAAAGCAATTTGCGCGATGAGGTCTGGGTCGACATTTGCTGTTGAAACTTCATATGTTGGCTGAAGCGAAGTCATATCCTTAAACATTCCTCATCTTAGTTCGGAATGACAATCACACGGTCAATCATTACATTGGGACCTGTCGTTTTCTTAATGGTTAATTCAAGCTTTCCATCAAGGAAATCTTCCATGTCAACAGGGAATGTTTGCCAATAGCAACCGCCTTCATTCTGTGCGTGAAGAGGAATCTCTGCAGAACGATTATGTTCGAATTGAATCGTTGAAGTGCGCTTATTATTGTTGGGGTCTCTAAAACGAACAAGGATTTTTCCTCGAACATTCGCGATGCCCGATAAAACAACCTTAATCTCATTACCCACCCAATACGAACCATCAGCATCCGACCATGTACGAAGGCTTGAACCTGTCACCGAATAAGACCCCGACACAAGTTCAGCACGATCACGCGCCTTGCTATGCGGGACATCCGTATGCTTTTCTGTCAAGAATGCCGCACATTCAATGTACGCTACCGCATTTTCATATTCTTCGGGGCGAGGAGCCACATTCATTTGTGGAGGTGCAAGCACACCTGCAAACCATTTTTCACAAACCGTTTCTGTAGGCTTAAAGTCACCCGATGCGACATATTTGAGCAATGAAGCTTTCAATTGACGCGCTTCTGGACGATCCATGTCTAAATTAAAGCCTGATACAAGAATGCGTCCTTTCCCAAGATTCACTTCAAAAAGCGCACCCGCCAATTGAGGCTTGTGAAAATCCACGACTGGCATTGCAAGCGGAGCGAAGGTTCCACTTAAACCATCCAACTTAAACGTTTTAGCCGCGTTAATGAGATAATACCATTGCCAATCTTGCCAATCCTCAGTTGGGAACGAAGCAAATGCAGGGCTCTTGTCTTGAATCAACATACCGAGTGTCGTTGCACGTTGTCCAGGGAACCAAGTTGTACTCCAATAAACAGGCTTAAAGGCCGAAAAGACTTGCATCTTTGGATTACCCGAATGTGCTGCATTGAAAAGTACCGCCTTCCCTTCTTTCGCCGCAGAGAGTGCAGTTGGATAATCCGTTGCATAAACAATATCCTTTGGAATTGTGACATCTGCACTTTGAGGATAAACCCAAAGACTCCAACGATTCTTACCAAAGGTCAAGGTCTGCTGCGAAGGTGCAGCAACTTTATCTAAGGGGAAAGACATCTCCCCAACCTTTGTCACGGTCCCTGTTGGAACATCACAATGAAGTGTCCCCGACTGACCTGCAAAGGTCCATGGAATATCTTCCTTTACGGCAGGACCATAGTTATAGAGATAAAACGACACCTTCAGTGTTTCATTTGAAGTCCAAATATCCTTATCAAAACGAGCAAGGCAAACCGTATCATTAAAGAAGTCAATAACAGGAACCATTGCTTCTGCTCCAGGCTTCGTATCGTAGAAGCTATCAAGCCAACCAATCAATGCTTCACCTTGACCAGAATAGTCTTGAATGCCCAACAACGAAATACCTGCACATGATGGGGTACGAAGGAAACTTTCAATTTCCGCCTTATAGACGAGGCGGTTCGTCTTCAACGAAACGCGTGCAAAATCGGGAACGAAACGCAACACGCCAGCTTTTTTACTTGCCGCACGAAGATTTTCCAAATTCCAAGGACGCAAGATCCCTGTATATTTTGGGATTTCCGCATCAAAGTTAGGATAAACAGGCCACTGACCGATTTCATGTGCAATCGTGGGAAGTGCGGTCTTAGAGAAGGCGCCTTCATAATCCCAATTTGTTCCAGGCTGAAGGCGTTCACGAATCATACCGAGCCCTGGATACGCATGCGTTACAAGGAAATCATCGGCCTTGGTAATTTGACGAGCCGTTGAAGCTGCATAAAGTCGACGCGAGTCATACGTCTTGCAAGCATCCATCCATTCGCCAAGTTTATTAAAATCAGAACTACCGAGTTCATTACCAATTGAAAGCGAAAGGAAACAAGGCGCATTGCCATAAGCATCAAGAATACGACGAAGTTCATTCTGCACAAATTCATCAACTGCAGCCGGACCTTTACCCAATCCCTTAAGATATGGGAAGTCCTTTGTCATCCAACCATCAATCCAAATGCCAGCTTCAGGCGAAAGCATCATGCCAAGTTCATCCGCCGCATCAAAAGCTGCTTGAGGCGGACACCATGTATGGAAACGCAATTGGTTAGCGCCTTCATCTTTTTGAGCTTGAATAATTTTCTTCCAACCTTCCTTGTCCATCACAGGATAACCTGTAAGTGGGAAGTGGCAGTTCTCCAAGTTACCGCGAATAAAGAAAGGTTCTCCATTAAGGAAAAGCTTATTCCCCTTACGCGCTAATGTACGGAAACCAAAACGGAAGATTTGCTCTTGCCCCATGGCTTGAAGCTTAAGCATATAAAGGCTGGGATTTGCAGGCGACCAAGGCTGAACCTCTGACTTAACAGCAAGCTTAACCAAACAACGCTCTTCGGGATTTGTGGGAGAGGCGCTCCATTCAACAATTTTAACCTTAAGACCATCAAGGCCACGCGCGACAAAGGTCGGATTCTTATATAACGATTGAGGAAGTTCAATTGTAAAGGTCGGCCATTCACTCACGTGTTCCAATGGCCAGGGAGTGAAGAGACGCGCTTCGCGTAAAGGATTCACAGGACGAAGTTCAATCTTTCCAAGGATGCCATTCCAACGGGTCTGCATTGCATCGCCATAGCTATGCGCCTTTTCACCAATGGGGTGAATGAGACTATTATCAACTGTAATGGAAAGGGTATGTTCACCTGCGGTGAGCGCACCTGCTGGAATTGTATACACATGCGGCGTCGCCAAAGAATCACACGACCCTAAGGTCTTCCCATCCAAAGTTACCGTACTCTTCCAAAGCACGCGTTCAAGGAAAAGTTCATAATTAACATTAGCTTCCGTAGGCGAAATTGTAAATGTACGCGTGTAAGTTGCGGCACCTACAAATTGATGCTTCAATGTTAACGCACCATAAACCGCTTCTTGAGCTGCAGGACCAAGTTGCGCATCACCTAATGTTGCGGGTAATGTAATTGCTACAGGATCTTGATCTGGCAATGTAACTTTCCAATCTCCTCCCAATGGAATCGAAAGCGAAAGTAAAGCTCCAAGTGTTGCTATAGAGAACATCATTTACTCCTTACTCTAATTAATAAATCATTTTCACAAAAAAAGAGGCAAGAGCCGTTCGCCCTCACCCCTTTCTTTTTATTCTAAAGGGGTCATTTATTCCCCAAGATCAATCGCTTCAAGCGTCACTTGTACAAAAGGCATATCAATGCCTCCCTTTTCTCGAGGCAATGTCACACAAAGATTATTCGCATCCATTGTTGCAATAGAGGCACCTGCGATGGTGTCCACGGGCTCAGACGTTGCAGTCGCGAGCTCCGCAATCGTTGCAGCGCGCTTCACATAGAGACGCCCCGCGCGCGAGGTTGCATTTTTCAACGAACAACCATCAGGACCTGCGACCGTCAAGGTCAAGACATCTCCCTCTGGGACAACGGATTTCACATGCAATTTTTGGACAACGCCAACACTGGGGTCCATATCCAAAAGGAATGCATTAAAGGTCTCTTCTGTCGTATCGCATCCCTGACTTGTTTCATACATCGACAACAGCGTTACAGATCGATTCGATGTAAGCGATGACAAGTGATTACTGAGATCAACATTATACCGCGTCATCCAATCAGAGAAGAGGCCAAAGGTTGAAGCGGTTAATACGCCATACTGTGCAAACTGACCAATATTATGCGTTGACACCGCCGTCAAATCCGGAGCCGTTAAAGTTTCCATTTCAACCTTATAAAGTCCCCCTGATGTAGCAGAGAAACCGACCATATTGAGCGTTTCCAACGAATCGGGATCCATTTGCACTAAGCTCGAAGGATCCACCAGACTTGTTGCCGCCATATCAATTGGGAAAAGCCAATCATCCGAACCATGGGAGCTATAGTCAATGGAGTAATTAATCTTTTTTTGAACGCCATCAATCGTCACTTCTTCTGATTCTTTTGAAATCCATGAATAACCGAGATTTTCCGAAAGGCATACATATGCAGTATCATCGGCATCACCCGGCTTTACCCATAAACGATACGCAACAACGAACCCCCTATCATCCTCGGCACGCACAGCTCTCGCTTCAACCTTTACATCTACACGACCATTCCCAACATAAACCTTCGTGGCATTTGTGCGTTGAGTGGGTTCGGCCATATAAACGACATTCGTCTCTGCCCATTCAAAAATGAGCTGACTTGAGACCTCGGGATTTGCAAATACGCGTGCCACATAAAAGAGACCATCGTCATCGACACAAATACCCATTTTTGCAGCACCAAAGGTAACGGTTTCATTCAACTTCTCTCGGTCCGCATAGCTAAAGTAAAGCTGTTGCAAATCTTCCATCTCTGGAAAATCAGAAGAGGGCTCAAAACGCGTTGTAATCACGAGATTCGTTGTAATAATCTCGCTTTCATTTGCTGGCTTAAGTGCATACGGCGTATAAGTTGTACCATCGATTGAACCGATGCGCAATGCAAGATAAGACTCTGGCGACAATTTAGTCCCACCAAAAGAAAGATAATTGCGACCTTGATCATCTTTTTGAATGAGAAGGTGCTGGGTAGACCCTGTAACATTCCCCTCGCCATCTTTAGCCATGGGTTCATCGGCTGCCGTTATTGGATTGAGGACGCACCATGCTTTAGAATAATTTTGTGTTGCATCAAAGAGCGTAAATGCATCATTTTCAGTCAATGTTGTCAAATCATACGGATTTGAAGGACTCACTGGCAAAGTGAGATTTGTCGCAAAAGCCATCGAGGGCAACAACGCAAATGCCACACTACTCAAAAGTATGGTCCATGCATGCTTCTTTTGTAAAGATGTTTGTACTTTCATAAGCCGTCCTCTAACTTCATATAGCATACCTCATTCCAAGATTTTTAGCAAGAAAAAAGGTCACTAAATGAAGTTTTTTTATAAAACAGCCAATAATATAGTATATCCACGACGCTGAAATGTATTCAATAAAGTGAATCCTGCAGCCTCAAGAAGTTCAGTGGGTTTCCCCTCGCGTTTCGAGACGAATGCAATCAAACCGCCTTTTTTAAGGAGTTTTGCCGCCGTTTGTACAAAAAACTCCGCAATTCGCCAATCTCCAAAATAAGGGGGATTCGCCAAAAAGAGGTCATACGATTTCGGTTTCCCCTCCCCTTCTGCAGAAAAAATCACACGAGCCTCATGGGGGTAAGCAACAAGGTTCTCTTGCGTTGAAAGGATGGCAGCTGCGTTAGAATCTTGATAATCAATACGGAGCTTTTTCTCTGGAAATGCCATCGCTAGCAGAATGCCATCCATGCCACACCCACACCCCATATCCATAACGCGGTCGCCTTTTTCAAAGCCAACATTTTCTGCCACAACTTCTGTTAAGGCAAGCCCTCCCATATCTGCACGACGATGACAAAAACAACCAGGATAGGTTACAAGCGTTAAAGGATCATGACCTTTAATGGAGACCTCAAAGGTCGCACGACGGGAGGCGCGGTCTTCATTTGACAATGGCGAGGTGACAACACCGACAAGCAATGAAATCGTCCCTTCGCGACGAACGGTAACATGCGAGCAATGCTTCTTAAAGCGCTTCAAAAAGGTCTCATTAAGCTCATCCGCAGCAACCAAAATTTGACGAGGTCCAACCGTGGAGGGACAAAGCAGTCGCTCAAGTGTATCGAGATCGCGTTCTGCGGTTCCATCCCCTTTTGTCATTTGCCAAAAGACGAGATTGCTCTCCGCCGCGAAGGTCTCAACTGCAAGTGTTGTCTCAACGGAAAAGAGTGAACTCGGCGCACGATTCTCATCTAAATTACGCTGAAGGATTTTTTGTGTATGTGCATCAAATGTATGAACGCGACACGGACCTTGCAAATCGTTTCCACGCGTTAACCAAAGAGCCATTGCAAGCGCACCCGTACGTCCTCCCAAAAAGAGAGGCGCCGTCAATTTACCACTTACATTAACTTGCAATGATGGCAAGCGTTGAATCAACGCAAGCTCCGTGGGGTTCAATCCACTTCGAGAGACCACGCGGAGCTGTTTCTCTAAAAGAAGTTCTTTACGAGCATGCGGATGACGAGTAAGAGAAATGGTTAACATAAATACAATAATCCATACTAATGAATTGAAGAGAAGAAAAGATCAGCGAGTTGTGTAAAAGTATCCACAAGATCGTCGAAATGAAGAATTGCCCGTCGATCAAGCGGTGTAGGCGTATCATTCACAATCACCACACGCGCGCCACAACGATAAGCTTCTTCAGGAAGTGCCGCGGCGGGATAAACCGTAAGCGAGCTTCCAAGCACCAAGCAAAGATCCGCCTGTTGACACGCAGAAACAGCATTTGAAAAGACCTCTTCTGGAAGTCCCTCGCCATAAAAGACAATGTCGGGTTTTAGAACACCTCCACACGTACACATGGGGACTTCACCTGCTCTTACGCGTGGAGCGACCTCGTCATAAGTATACGCTTTATTACACGAAAGACAATGATGAAACGAAGGCGACCCATGGACTTCAAAGACATTCTTTGACCCAGCAAGGGTATGAAGACGATCAATGTTTTGTGTAACAACCGCTTTTACAAGACCTAATGATTCCAAGCGCGCAAGCACATGATGCACCGTACAGGGTTGAAAGGTCTCCAACCCATAAACAAAATCTTTTGACCACTCATAAAAAATAGAAGGGTCATTTTTAAAGAGATCAATCCCGAAAAGTTCTTCAACATGATAACCCTTAAAGGTATCTCTATAGATGCCATCTTTTCCACGAAAATCACGAATACCACTTGCCGTTGAAACACCATCACCTTTGAAAACCACCGTG
>JAUNQZ010000105.1 GCA_030535915.1 bacterium | reverse complement strand
CCCAACGATGCGTCATTGCTGTTAAAAGAACCATTAAGGTGATGGAGAGAATAAGCACCATGCCGAAGTCCCCCACAAGGATGGTGAGCAAGAGCGGAACACCCCACGTAAATCCGAGCAGGAGGAGTTCTTTTAATGGAGGCATTGGTAAACCCAAAAGGGTTCGGGAGAGACCTGTAAGATGTTTGGGCAACCAGCTTGCGCTAAAGAGAATGAGAAACACTTTTGTTAATTCTGAGGGGTTAATTTTCCCTGGCAAAAAGGTTCCGCCTCGATATTTTTCTCCAAAGAGAAGCAGGGCGATTAAAGGAATGATTGCAAGACCCCAAAATATCCATGTGAGACGTGATGTCGTTGTTGCGAGTCGAGATTCATTAAAATATTTCGCTGTAAAGAGAAGCGCTCCAACACCAACTGCGTATGGCAAATAGGTGCGCCAAAGCGACCATTCTGTAGCCCAAGTCCCAAGTCGAAACTGTACCGCTGTTCCTAAGCCGAGCAATAATACGGTGAGATGAATGAGAGTTGTGTCGCCTTGAAACTCTTTTTGCCGTCGAATCCATGCGAGTCCAAGAACTGCACTTCCCCAAAAGAGAAGTGGCATAAGGAATCCTGTTGATGCTCCCGTATCACTGATAAGATGTGGCGCAAATAAAGGAAAACACGCCGCACAAACTGTAAAAAGAATTAAAGCACCTGCAAATGCACCCGTGGATGACGCGGGTCCCGCGGAGGTTTTTTTGGAGCGAGCGCTTTTCTTTTCTCTTTTTTTTGTGATTGGAGGCATGGGAATTAGCGGTGTAGGTGATTATTGGAGTTGACGTGCGGCAGCGCGTGCGGAGGCGAGAATCTCTTCCTCGCCGTCAACGTGTTGATGTAGCATTAAAATTCTCCCCGCACAAATAACGGTATCAACGACAGAAGAATCTCCCGCATATAAAAAGTTTGCATCTGGATTTCCTGGACCAACAAAGGTCGGAGCCTTTAAGTCAATGAGGAGGAGGTCTGCCTCTGCTCCGACTTCGATTTTTCCTGCATTGGGAAACCCAAGTGCGGCTGCTGCAACATCTGTTACGGCATGGTCAATAACCTCTAAGGGTAACGCATTGGGTTGTCCTGCGGTTGCTTTCGCAAGGAGCGCGGCGGTTTTGGTTTCTGCAATCATCGAGAGGCTATTATTGGAGGCTGCACCATCGGTTCCAATGGTAACTTTGATACCTGCCGCGTGTGCTTTAACAAAGTCAAAGGTGCCCGATGCGAGTTTTAAATTTGAGTGGGGGCAATGTGCGATGAAACATCCGCGTTGTGCAAGAATGTTCCGATCCACATCATCGAGATGACAACAATGTGCGAGGACTGTTGTTTCGCTTAAAAGTCCACAGGCATCAAGGTAGCGGATGGGACTCTCGGCATGAAATTCATTTTTTGCAATGGCACATTCCGTAAGGGTTTCGGCAGCATGTGTATGAATGGGAAGTTGCTGTTCTTGAGCAAAGGTTGCGAGTGCTTCAAGTTGTTTCCGCGTAGTGGTGTAAAGTGCGTGTGGCGCAATAGAAAGCCGAAGGGTAGGGGGAAGACTTTCTCGAAGGGCGAGGGTGGCTTCATTCTCAATATGATGACTCACTTGATTCATGTACATCAATCCCACCTGTGCACGCACACCCATTTCTTGAGCCGCTCGCAAAATTTGAGGTTGGTGAAAGTACATATCGTTGAAGCCGACACAGCCACTTTTGATAGATTCAAGAATCGCCAAACGCGTTCCAGCATAAACGGCATCCGGCGTGAGTTTGGCTTCGCGTGGCCAAATCACGCGTTGCAACCAATCCATCAGAGCACAATGGTCGTCAATCCCACGCAAAAGCGTCATCGCATGATGCGTGTGGGTATTGTAAAAAGGCGCACGCAACAATTTGTTTGAAGCATCAATCGTTTGCCTTGCTTCGTACGCGTGTTCTCCCGCGGGATGAATGGCTGTAAAAAGACCCTTCGAAATGGCCACATCAACGGATTGACCACGAAAAAGAGCATTTTTAATGAGCAAATCAATCATTCTGGCCTTGTGCTGCTTTACGCGCCTCTTCTTTTTTGAGAAGAACGCGTAGGGCTTTTACATGTTTTTCTAAGCGAGGATAATCGACATTGATGATGATAGAAGCGGTTTTGATATCAATTCCGCTCTTCTGCGAAAATTCTTCAATACCATGCACCACGGCATTCCATGCAATGGTGGCTTCTTTTCGAGCGCCCTTCGCAAGCAGAGTTTCGCCCATATTATAAAGGATGCCATAGAGTTTCAAAAAGGCGAGAGGATCGTCTCGATGAAGCATTTCACGACTTGTAAAATACGATTGCAATGCATCATCATACTGCCCTAATTTGTAATAGGCATACCCGAGCGAATGATAACTTGCATGATCTAAATCGGCGCGTGTCTTTAAAATATCCAACGCCTGCTGATGGTCCGCTCGGTCATTCGATGAGGTTAACAAAAACCATGCGACCTGATTGGCAACATCATGCAGCTCGCCATATTTTTCCAAAAGTGCAAGTTGTCTTTCGCGTATGAGGTCGTGTGATGCACCATAAGGATGATCGACGCCAAGCGCGACGGGTAAAAGTGCAGCAAGCGCTTCCTTGTCGTCAAATGTTTCAATAAAGTAAGGCGCCCACGAAGCAGAGAGCGCGAGGCGTTCTTCCTCTGGAAAAACACGCATCGACTGAATACTCGCAAAAAATGCATTCGCATTCGTGTAAAAGAAAAAGGCCTTGCGTCCCTCTGGCTTTGAAAGATCCACTTGGTCAATGATCGACTCCGCTTTTTCATCACTGAAGGTGATTTCTTTTTGCAAAACAGGAGCATTAACAACTTCATCTGCAAAAAGTGATGAACAAAGCGTAGCTAAGACACATGTAAAGAATGTTTTTTTCATATCATCTCCATTATTTAAAATTGTTTATTGTTTTTGTCGACGGGGCATAAATCCTGGTGCACATACAAAGAGCAATCCCCACAACATAAGACATGCGGGGCTTCGGAAGACGAGTTCCATCAGGCTATGAATCGTAATTAACAAAATAGCAATAAAGGCAAAGAGTGTAAATGCATTGATACGATTGAGCCAACAACGATCCGCGACAATGTCATTTTGAGTATGACGAGGGCTTGTTAAAAGATCGCGCATAAAGGGTACAAGTAAGCACAGCGTGCAAGCTAACATCAACCCATAACCAATCCAACCGTGTTCTGCGAGGAATTGCAAAGTGTCATTGTGTACATTGGCTTGGCCAATCCCCATACGCTTATCAAACCAATCGGCTTCTTCTGGATTGTTCGGGTCGATATATTTACCACTTAAACGGCTAAAACTACGCGCACCTGCCCCATACCAAAAATATTCATCGTGTTGACGCAATGCCAAAATACCTTGATATCCCGAACGCATCAACATGGGATTTTCAAAGAAGGTCGCCCATTCGGTTTGTGCGATTTCATCAATGACAGGATCAAATGCTGGCATAGGTGCATAGGTCGGCATACGAAGGGCGTTCTCTTTTTCCTCTTCGGTTGTTGCCGCTGCGATCGCTTCTTTTCGGTCTCGGTTCGCTTGAATAGCATACATGCGGAAGCCTGCCGTTCCTAAAACAACCGTTGCTGTAGAGAGGAGCAATAGAGAAACCAAAATGCGCCGTGACCAATTCCATGAACCCGCAAAACGGAAGGGAATATAAAACACACTAAAGGCGACAATTGCTGCAACAAAAAGTACCCCCGCGCGTGAACCCGACAAGACGCCACTGATTCCACATAAGGCAATGGTGATGATATAGAGGATTAAAGGGACGCGTGTTCGTTCGCGATGTTCATAGGACCACAAAAGAAGACCTGTTGCCATCAACATCACCGCGGGGAAGAAACAAGCCGCGTGATTGGGATAACCAAAGGTCGCAAAGAAAAAGGCTTTTGCTTCACGCCCCCAACAAAGCACCTGTGTCCCCATCGTCCAATCAAAGATTCCGCCCATTGCAAGGACACATGTCATGATACATGTGTAAACCATTAAGAGACGCTTCGTGTGACGACCCGTTGCATGTCGAACCGCAAGAAGCGAAACAAAAATAGGAATAAACCAGTCGAGAACAATCCGCGCCTCATCGGCTCGCAAACTCCATGGAAGCCACGAGAAATAGGGGTCTTTAACAATTGCACCCGAGGTCGCCTTAGGCGTTGTGGCTAAAATCGCCTCAGCATCAGGATGAACCATCCAATCAAGTGGTGGGAAAATAGCGGTCCAAGTTCGCGTCGTTGCATCCCACTCTAAAAAGGTTGCGGCATTGAGCCATTGTAGGGTTAAGAAGAGGAACAATCCAACACAACACCATGTAAAGGGATCTCTTAAAACATTGGACAAGACGCGCTTGCGAGCATCAAAGAGGTTTTCCGTGCGACGCTGTTCGGGAAAGATAAGCATCATCTCTGCAATGAGTAATGCAAACCATAGCGCCCATGGTCGCAACCACGGCGAAATCGTACCCGCTCCCAACCATGTGTATAATGTAAACAAAAGAGCAACAAGTGCCCCGACGAAATACTTTAAGTGTCCCATAATATATATATTATAACACAAGCATGCGTGGAAAGAAAGATTTCTTTTTAAGAAAATCATGCGTCTATACATGTGTACACTTCTCAATTTATCTTTGATAAAAATTATCCTATAGCGAGGGAAAAGTGTATCAAATGACACTTAAAAAATGCCCCCAAAAAGGTTCTTTTTGTGCTTGTTCAAAAGGTGTTTTTAGAGGACTTTTTAGGAGGGTCTGAAAAGCCTTTAAAATAAGGGGTTTCCAAAATGGG
>JAUNQZ010000020.1 GCA_030535915.1 bacterium | reverse complement strand
AATCATCAAGATTAACATTGTTAAGCACATGAATAAAGGGCCAAATGTCATACCCTCTATTTTCAACAAAGAGAATCTTTGCATTAGGGTAGTCTGCAAGAATTTTATCCTTTATCTCTGTTGCTCCCTCAAGAAGTGTAACATAAAGCGTATAGGGATAATCTTCAAAACTGGCAATACAATCACGCTGTTCTGTCCACATATCTGCATAGTAAACATGTGTATGAATAAGAATAGGTTTCATCTTTTTTATACCCTTAGCAAATAATAAACGCAAGAAGTGGCTCTAAGAATGGACTGTATTTATCTCATCTTAACATATTTTAAGTTAAGGGATATACACCATGTTAATATGCAGTATATCACACTTAAGGGAATAAAAAAACAAAATTCTATTTTGTTTATCAAATCGTATTTTGTACGTTGTCATTGGAGTAAAGCGTTGTGAGGTGGGTGTATGCAGGGGAAGTTTTTTTTGAAAGAGGGCTTTTATAGGGTTGGATTTTTTGATATACTGTAGGCACTATGGATGTGTTGAAGATTCTTATTTTTGTTGTAGTCTTTATTCTTCTTTTTGGCTTGTCGGCCTTTTTCTCTGGATGTGAAACGGCGATGTTGTCGTTGTCTCCGATGCAGGTGCAGCGGGTGAAGGAGCGTAATCGTGCGTTGGGTGAGCGGTTGGCTCGGATGTTGAGTGCGCCGGAGCGTCTCTTGTCTACATTACTCATTGGGAATACTTTTGTTAATGCTGCGCTTGCGAGTGTGGGGTATGCGTTTATTTGTATGATTCGGGTGGTGCCTTCGCCGTATGAGGAGTTGACGAGTATCGTTGCGGTGACGCTGTTGGTGTTGCTTTTTGGTGAGATTAGTCCAAAGCAATTTGCGATTGCGCATGCCGAGGCGATGGTGCCTTTTATGGTGCGGACGTTGAGTTTCTTTGAGGTGGTGCTGTCGCCGTTGACGTGGGGGTTGATTCGTTTGACGAGGCCGTTTAAGAAGGCGTTGAAGCCGGAGAATCAGACGGCATCGGATGAGGAAATTGTCAGTGTGGTGAATCTCACGGAAGAGCGTGGTGCTTTGGATCGTGAAGAAGGTGCCATGGTGCGTGGGATTTTGCGTTTGAGTGAATTGAATGCATCGGATATTATGACGCCACGTGTGGATTTGATTGGGTTGGACATTAATGATAGTCCTGAGACACACTTGCGTGCGATGCGTCATGCGCCTTTTGTTTGGATGCCGTTGTGGGATGATGCTGCAGATAACTTCATTGACTTTGTGGATGTCTCAAAGTATCTTTTAGATCCTGAGCACAATTTGGAGGCGGCGCGGTGTCATTATTCCTCGGTGGTGCCAGAGAATATTGCATTGGACGATCTTTTAATTCTCCTCTATCGTCAGCAATTACCGATGGTCCTCGTGGCCGATGAATATGGTGGTACCGCAGGTATTGTTTCGCGTGGCGACATTTTGGAATTGATTTCTCTTGAAACGGAAGACGATCGTAATCCCGTGATGGAGATGGATATCCGTCGTCATGGACCGAATAGTTGGATTATTGCAGGTGATGCATCGTTGGAAGAAATTAACTTCCAATTGGGCACGCATCTTGAAGCAGATGATGCGGACCGTATGAGTGGATGGGTGACCTTTCATAGTGGACAAATTCCAAAAGTGGGAGATACGGTGGAGGCAGATGGCTATTGTGTAACCGTACAAAAGATGCGTCGCCGTAAGATTTTGTCTGTAATTCTTAAAGATATTGACCCCGAATCTCGTGAGATGATAGTGCCACTGGATACAGAAACAGAGGCGGCTTTCATGACTGAAGAGGAGGGTGCATAATGTCTACGGAGATGATTGTTGATCTTATCTTGGTGGTCTTCTTCTTCACGGGGAGTTGGTTCTTCTCGGGTTTTGAGAGTGGGATGGTGTCGTTGAATCGTCACCGTTTGATTCACCTTGTGCGGCATGGGAATAAGAAAGCGCGCCATTTGGCATCGATTTTGCGTGATACGCATCGTTTTCTTGCGACGACATTGGTGGGGAACAATATTTGTAATGTGGCGCTTTCAACGCTTGCCTCGTCAATCGCGATTACATTGACGGCCTCGGTGATGAGTGGCACATGGGCACAGGTGTTGGCGACCTTGGCGGTGGCGACATTGCTCTTAATTATCGGTGAGTTTGTGCCGAAATTATGGTTCTCGGCGCGTCCGATTGCGCGGTGTGGTCGCTTGGCGTTTGTCTTTGTCTTTTTCCGTACGATTCTCTATCCGTTGGCATCGCTCTGTATGCTCATTACACGGATTGTGACGGCGCGTATGAAGAAGGCGAAGCGTTCGCCTTTCGTTTCGCGTGAAGCGATTACGTATTTGATGCGTGACTCTGAGGCGCATGGACAGGTGTCGGCGTTTGAACGGATGATGGTCAAGCGTGTGTTGGATTTGCAGTTGCTGAAGGCTTCTCAGTTGATGACGCCGATGAAGCGTGTCCGTAAGGTCTATGAGAGTGACAATATGGCAACGGTGCAGCGTGTCTTTCGTCATACGAAGCATCGCATTTTGTTGATGATGAGCGATGATGATACGCAGGTGCTTGGATTCTTGCATCTCTTTGATTTGTTGCGGAGTCGCTCGCGAACGCCGGAACCTTTTGATTTGCGTCGTCCAACGATTTATGTGCGTCATAACTTGCCGGCGGATGAGTTGCTGCCCTACATGCGTTTACGCAATACGAAGATTTTAATCGTTGTGCAGGATTCGAAACCTGTGGGTATTATTACGCAGCAAGATGTCTTGAATGCGATTTTGGATGATGAATTGTTACACTCCTCAACGGATCGTCGTTCGCATGTTGTAGAAGCAGACGATGACGATGATGAGGATTAAACCAAAAGGGTAAACGCGATGAAGAAACTACTTTGTTTGTTTGTTACGATTTTTTCAGCGATGGTGATGGCGAGTGTCGTTGACAATCTCATGCCACGGCCTAAAGAAGTCAAATCTTTAGAGGGGACATGGACGATTCCCACTCGTCCGTTGCAACTGTGTGCGTTTATTGAATTGTCGGACGAAAGTGCCGCGGGGAAGCCACGTGGGTATTATGAGCTTACGATTCGTCCCACGGGGATGCAAGTCTTTTATGCGGATGAAGAAGGTTTGCGTTATGGACGTGTTACGGCACAGCAGATTATGGATTTTGCGCGTTTAGAAAAGCAAAAGACCCTTCCGTGTGTGCAGATTACGGACTATCCATCGTATTCTATTCGTGGATTGCTGTTTGATACGGGGCGTAACTGGTTGCCGGTCGAGATGTTGTGTCGCGAGATGGACCTTTTGGCGAAGTATAAGTTGAATGTCTTCCAGTGGCATATCACCGATAACCATGGGTGGCGTTTGCAGTCCAAGAAGTATCCGCAGCTCTCCAAGCCTGAAAACCTTGATCGCACGGATTATTACTATACGCAAAAGGATTTTCAAGAGGTGATTGCTTATGCACACAAGCGTGGGATTACCGTGATTCCAGAGCTGGATGTGCCAGGGCATACGATGACCTTCCGTCGGGCGTTTGGTCTTCAGCGGATGGATGACCCCAAGGTGAAGCAAATCGTTTCGGAACTCTTTGATGAAATGATGGATTTGCTCGATCCTAAGGTGACGCCCTACATTCATATTGGATCGGACGAGGTGCAAGCGCATGAACGTGTGCCAGGTCAATGGATTGTCGATTGGGTGAACCAAATTGAAGCGCGTGGGTTCAAGGTTATTGCATGGGCTCCAGGTCAGTATCCAAAGGGGTTGAAGCAACCACTTATTCGTCAGTATTGGATGGGACGTCATGTAAAGCGCCCGAATGATGAACCTTATATTGACTCACAGAGTTCGTATTATATCAATCATGTGGATGCGTTGGAATTGCTCACGCAAGCTTGTTTCCAGCAGCCGTGTTTGACGGGGCCTGAGGAGAACCGCCTCGGTGCGATTTTCGCCGTTTGGCATGATGATGCGTTAGGTAAACCCGAGGACCTTTTCACCATGAATCCGGTCTTGTCCTCGACGGTGCTTTATTCGGATAACTTCTGGAATGGTCGTGAAAAAGATGTGATGCAGTGGTATGGTAATCTCCCGCCACCAGAACATCCTGATTTCGCTTTTGCAGAAGAATTGGAACGTCGCACCCTTGCGCATCGTGCACTCTTTGAAGCATTACCTAAGCGTGCACAAAGTGCACAGACTTATTTCCCCTTTTACAAGCAAACGGATATGCGTTGGAGGATGGCTGAAACGGCAGAAGAGAAGCCCTTTGATGAGATGCCTTGGGGTGAGCGTGTGATTGCTCAAGGTACGATTTATGCACAGCATTTCTTCTTCTCGCAAACGAATCTCACCAATGGTAAAACGGGAACGGTTTGGTTTGGTATGATTGTCAATAGCGATCGCGACCAAGAAGTGGAGCTCATTGCTGACTTTATGAACTTCTCTCGTAGTGACAATCGTAAGCGTGATGCGGCACTCGTTCAAGGTAAGTGGAATGCCAAGGGTGCGGAGCTTCGCATCAATGGTAAAGCTGTCCCTCCGCCGAAGTGGAAGCAACCTGGCGGTGGCGGTCCGAACATTGGTGAAAAACCGCTCGTGGATGAACCTTGGACGGCTCGCCCACCAGTGAAGGTGCGTCTCAAGAAGGGTCGCAATGAAGTCCTCGTGAAGTTGCCGCTCAAAGGTTGGAAAAAGAGCTTCACCTGTTTCTTCCCCGATGCAGAAGGGTTAACCTATGAAGCTCCTGCGGTGAAATAATCGAGGAGAACATTCATTGTTGGAACCGTCTAAAATGACGCAGGTCTTGCGGGTTATCCCTTGAGGGATGCCCGCAAAGTCTTTATTTCTCGCCTTTTTCAAAAAGGAGAAAAGTATTTTTTTGACAGATTTTTAGAAGGGGTTTATAATATATGGATACTTTTTATGACTGCAAAGGTGCAGTTTGATTTAAGGAGACCGAAATGTCTAAGTCTATTCGCAATGTTTTGGTTGTCAATGCTGGCAGCTCTTCGCTTAAGTTTATGTTGTTTAACATGGAAACAGAAACCATGTTGGCGAAGGGTCAAGTGGAACGCATCGGCATCGAAAATTCTCTCTTCACTTATGAAACCAATGGCTTCTCTGAAAAGAAGTCGCCTTGCGAAGCACCGAACCACACGGCAGCCATTGAGTTGGTTTGCAATGCGTTGATTGATGCGAACAAGGGTGGGTGCTTGTCCTCCTTTGATGATATTGACGCGGTGGGTCACCGCACGGTGCATGGCGGTGAAAAGTTCTCCGCGCCTGCACTTCTTACCGATGAAGTCATCGCTCAGATTCGTGACCTCATTATTTTGGCGCCTTTGCATAACCCCGCCTCGCTTCAGGGGATTGAAGGCTGCAAGAAGGTGCTCCCGAATGTTCCGCATGTGGGTATCTTTGATACCGCTTTCCATCAGACGATGCCGGAAGAAAGCTATCGCTATGGTCTTCCCACAGCACTCTATGAAAAGCATGGCGTGCGTAAGTATGGCTTCCATGGTACGAGTCACAAGTTCGTCACCCAGAAGGCTGCAGAAATCCTCGGTAAGCCGCTTGACGAAACCAATGTCATCACCTGTCACTTGGGGAATGGTTCCTCCATCTCTGCCATCAAGAATGGTAAGTGCTTTGACACTTCGATGGGTATGACGCCGCTCGCAGGTGTGATGATGGGTACCCGTTCGGGAGACTTTGACCCCGCCATCATTCTCTTCCTCTTGAAGCAGGGCTATACCCCTGAACAGATTGATGCGATGGTCAATAAGGAAGCCGGCGTTCTCGCAATGGCGGGCAATGGTTCGAGCGATATGCGTGACCTCGTTGCAGCGCGTGATGAACAGGGCAGCAAGGAAGCCAAGCTCGCGATGGATCGTTTGGTTCATTCCTACACGATGTATGTCGGTGGTTACATTGCTCTCTTGGGTCGCGTGGATGCCATCATCATGACCGGTGGTATCGGTGAAAACAGCGATAAGACCCGCGAAGCGCTCCTTGATCGTTTGGCAGGTTTGGGTATCAAGTATGATCACGATAAGAATGTTGAACTTCGCTTTGGTAAGGGCGGTCTCCTCTCTACGGAAGATTCGACCATTCCGGTCTATGTCGTCCCGACCAATGAAGAACTCATGATTGCTCGTGAAACCTTTGAACTCTTGAGCAAGTAAGGTCCTTAGCTGACGGCTATTGATGTCTGCTTCGTTTCATTGCGAAGAGTCTCAATAGCCGTTTTTGATGGATGGCGTATTGATGCATATTCTCTTTGACTTGCGGACGATTGAACGGCTCCCCGTGGCACATCAAATTGACTTGATGTCGATGTGGGATCGTGTTTTGCCGACGCTTGAAGCGGGTATGCAGATTACCGTGTTTATTACGAGTGACGCGAAGTTGCCTCGCTTAGAACATCCTGCTCTTCGATATGTTTCTTCGGGAAAGAATCATCATCGTAAGGCAAGTCGTGAGGAACTCTTTGCGGTTATTAAACGCCATCAGCCAACACACTATCTTTCTCCCGATCCGCGTTTGCCACCGCCAAGGGAAATCCCTTCATTCTTTTTATTGTCAGAGATGTCGCATCTTTTTGCAGATGTTAAGAAGGGACTTTTTAAGCGTTGGCGGCGTTTTCGTGTGATTCATCATCATTTAAGTATTGTGACGGGAGTGATTTGTCCTAGCCGTGCATTATTTGTTCGACTTGTGGCTACATTTGGATGGTCCTTCCGTCACAAAGGTCATGTGGTACATCATGGGATTCACCCTGCATTTCGTACGCATACCGTAAATGAAATTACACTTGAACGCCGAGCTTTTCTTATTCCTCGGTCGTATGCGATTTTATTAGGGAATAATCTTGAGACATTAAAGACTCCCCTCTATGCATTGGGGCGGAGCGAGGATGTATCTGCAATCACATGTGTGATTGTTGGTCCCTCACATTTGAATAATGATTTACGCGAAACGATTCGCGAAGCTCATCTTGAGGGTCTGGTGAGGTTCATTGATGATGATTTGCTGACGATGCAACAACTTTCAACACTTTACAGTGGTGCGGTTGTTACATTTGAACCCTCTCTTAATGCTGATTATCGCCCTTCAATTTTGCAGAGTATGGCTTCTGGGACGCCAGTTATTTGCGCTGCGAGTGATGATAACGATGAACTTTATGGGAATTCAATGCTTGTGGTTCATCCTACAAATATTACGGAGTGGCTTAAGGCGTTTGAAATGATCACATTGTCTTCATTGTTAAGAGAGCGTTTGACAACACGCGGCTTTGAATGTGTTGCAGAAAAGGGTTGGGGAAAAACTTGGCGTGCGATTTACGATGTTTTACGGCAAGCTTAAGTTCTATAACTAATATGACACCAGAAGAGTTGCGTTTTCATCAACACTTTATGCGTCTTGCTTTGCGAGAGGCCGAGCAATCAATTGCGGCGGATGAAGTGCCATGTGGGTGTGTGATTGTGGCGCTTCCAGAGGGTTGTTATGATCCTGCACTGGCGCATCCTCCTCCGCCAGATCATCCGTGGACAGCACGCATTCTCGCTCGCGCTTATAATCAAGTGGAAATGCTCAATGATCCTACAGCGCATGCGGAAATGCTTGCACTTACTGCGGCAACGGCTACACTTGGAGATCGTCGTCTTAATCGAACCGCGCTTTATGTTACAAAAGAACCTTGTCCAATGTGTGCAGGAGCAATTGTATGGGCACGACCGGATGTTGTTGTTTGGGGATTGAGCGATCCTGATCGAGGAGGCGAATCTGTTTTTAAGATTCTCTCCTCTCCTAAAACGAATCATCGACCGAAAATATTTACTGGTATTCTTGAAGCTGAATGTAAATTGCAATTTACAGATTTTTTCAAAAATCGTCGTAAAGTTTTCGGTCAGTAATGAGCGCTTTGGTTTTCTTTTTCACGAAGTTAAAATTTGTATTTACTTGATAACAAATAAAAACGCAACTTTCGTTTTTATTTGTTTTTTGTTCGTTTATAACGGTGTCGTTTAAAGCGATGATGGGCTGTGTACACATGTGCTCGGTTTGGAGTAAAAAAAGAAAGCACTTTTCATTATAAAAGAATATGATATAATATAGAGATTATGTTTAGACGATTTTTCTTTGCGTTTCTTTTTATCTTTTTGACGATCTCATCATTGATGGGGCAGGGGGTGCGTGTCTCCTTGCCAAATGGCACATTGTACGCCGGTGAACCATTGAATATTACGCTTTCTGCTGAGGGAGAACAACTTGCGACAGCGGATCTACAAATTTCTCCTAAAATGTCGATGCATGTAACAGGTTCACGCATGTTTAACCTTAATGGACGGGTGACATCCTCATTGATATTGACTGGGGTGCCAAAAGAAGCTGGGACCTATACGATTTCAATGGTTCGTGCAACAACCTCCAATGGAGAGGTGCTTACATCAAATCAAAAGCACTCCTTTAACGTTTCGACATTACAACAAGACGAAGAGGTCCAATGGTCGGTGGATGTTTCTCCGAATGTGATTTATGTGGGAGACCGTTATGTTGTGACCTATACATTACGAGTGCCGGCATTAAAAGTTAATGGGAAATGGGAGTCTCCTTTTTTACAGCGCTCTTTCTTTGATGATTGGACATTGGCGCGACCACGGGTTGAGATTACGCTGCCTGATTTGCAAGTTGCGACGCAACGCGTTTCTGAACGCGTAGAAGGAACTACATATATTTATGAATGTATCTGTGAAATTGTAGCGAATCAAGCCGGTAAGGTTCTACTTTATGGCGGACTTTTGCCTCGGCAACAACGCGCAACATCGATTGAAAATAATTCGATTCGGTTTAAAGACACCTATGCGGTTGGGACGCCAATTGAGGTTGAAATTAGTCAACCGCCAGAAGAGGGGCGTCCATTGCATTGGACGGGTGCAATTGCAAAGACATTTCGTGTCTCGGCGCGTGTTGATGCATTGAATGTGGTCGTTGAGGATCCCGTAAAATTAACGATTGATATTTTAACGGATGCCGATGAAAAGATGCTACGGACAATGCCTTTAGGAGATTTGCCAGATTTTCATTTTTTAGCAGATCCCGAACGCGAACAGATTGAAGGTGGATGTCGCTTTGTCTATACATTTCGTCCGCTTAAGGATGGACTTCTCGAATTGCCGCCTCTTCCCTTTAGCTTTTTTAATCGTGAACGCGAAGCTTATGAGACCGTTTATACACCCGTGATTCCATTGCGTGTAATGCCGATGCCAAAGCTGTTTTATACCTTTGGCGATGTGGGAACATTGCGTTTAGAGTCGCATTATCCACCGCCGATGCGAACCGTTTCAAGTGAACAACCGAAACTTACGATTTCTTCACGCGTTGTTTGGACGCTTCTGGGGGCGATTGTTCTTTTAGTGATGGTCTCATTTAAACGCCTTTGGGTTTGGTGTTTGCGCGTATTGATGACGCCATTGAGTTGGTGTGTGCCGAAGATGCGGCTTCGGATGAGACTTCTTTCGGTGCGTTCTCCAGAGGAGGCGCTTGGAGTTGTTCGGTGGTGGACGCGACGTCCCGCTTTGACGCCAGAAGAACTTGAGCGTATGCAAACTTCACCCTCTGCACATAAGGTTGCTGATGCGATGCGAGAACTTGAAGCGGCTCGATATGCATCGGATACAACGCAGTGTAAAGATGCAATAAAGACCTTGCGTCAGCATTTAGTGAAGTTGAAATTCCTTTTTGTTCTTTTCTTCTCAATGGTTGGTTTTACATTGACGGCAAAGCCAGAAAGTTATCAGTGGGAACAAGCCCAAGTCACAACAACGCGTTGTGAGGAAATGACTGATTTTAGAGTGGCTGCAAATTATTGGTTGACCTTGATTCATTATGGCGATCTTTCAAAGCACGCCTTGTTGAATGCATCTTCTACGGCATTTCTTGCTGCAGAGCCAAAGGTTGCGCGTTGCCTTGTGCGCCATTGTGAAGAGTTGCATGGAAGAGATGACGATACAAAACAAATGACCGCCGCAATTGATCTTTATCAAGGTCAAGCAGAAACAGGGCTTACGCCATGGTTGTTAGCATTCCATTTGAAGTTCTCCTACGGCGTGCGTTTGGATGGTTTGGTGTTCATGTTGGCGTTGGTTTGTTTTTCATTCGCGATACGGATAAAAGCAAAACGGGTGCGTCGCATTTTGCGATTGATACGCATTGGGTTATGTCTTGCGCTCTTCCTTGTCGCGATGAGTGTATGGGAAACCGTGCGTTGGCGTGCTTCGCATGAGATTCCTGAAAAACTCCCGGCGTTGGTTTCTATGGAGGACGCACAACAATGAAAAATGTTTTAATGTGGTGTGTGCTTTGTTTAGCAACGGTTACGATGGGCGCCGTAAAAAAGGCGACATGGTCCACACAACCCTCGCAACCTATTTATGTCGGCCAAACTTATAATTTTTGTTTGACGCTTGAAACAGATGTCAATGAGGAGATTGCATCATTTAACTTAGGGTCCATTTCTCGCTTGCCAACAACCTGTGCCTCTGCCTTTACGAAAATCACTTCGCATACGTCTAAAATTGTTAATCGTCGGCGAATAACGAAACTCTTTTTTGAACCTCTTGTAGCAACAGAAGAGGGGACGTTTATCATTCCTGAAATGCGACCAACGGTGACATTGACACAACGCATTCAACAGGGTTTCTTTACAATGTCAAATACGCAATCCTCAACGGTTACATTGCCAACGTATGCGCTTGTCGTTGAGCGTATGAGTGAAGCTGCAGAGGGGTTGCCCATTGGTCAGTATCGAATGAAGATTGAGGCACATCCATCGAAAGTTACGGTGGGTGGTGTTGTAGAGATTCTTTTGACTTGTACGGCGATAGAGGGGACCATCCCTGAGGATTATACCTTTGAGTTTAAACAAGCGGATGGATGTAAGCTTTATCCGTTGCAAACGGTAGAGCGTAATGACAAGGTTTATGTCGCAAGTGCTTATTGTGTAAGTGATAGTAAAACTGCTTTTACGATTGACGTTGAACCCTTGCGTTATTTTGACACAAAATATCGCAAGGTGATGGATGCCTCGCCGAAGCCTTTCATTTGTGAAAGTGAACCGCTTAAAGAAATTTCAAATGAAGTTATACTTCCCTCTGGTAAACATGTTCGTCCCCTTCGTTATGCGCCTGCACAAACAGCGCCATTGGTGGGGTACCTTCCCCTTGATATTGATGAAGCGAGCTTATCGCCGATAGAACATCAAGGGGCGTGGATACTTATTGACTATAAGGGACAAAAAGGTTGGTATCTCATAGATTCGAAGCTTAAAGGTGAGAAAAAATGATTTATTTTTCTTTTCCAAATGCACTCTTTTTATTGATTGTTGCGCCTCTTTTCTTGCTTGGTGCGTGGATGTGGCAATGTCGCGTGGCGCGTCGAATGAAACGCTTTTCGCGGCATGCTTTACCTTATCCAAAATATGCGCGTGCTCAGCTGGTGCTCGTGGCATTGGGTTTGTTATTGGGAATCGTAGCCTTTGCACGACCGCACTGGGGAAAGGTTGATCATCCCACGCAAACCTATACCATTCGAAATCGTAATATCCTGATTGCGGTGGACATTTCAAGATCAATGCTTGCACAAGACATTCAACCGAATCGTTTGGATTATGTTAAAGCGGATATTTTAGAATTTATTGATAAAATTGGTACCGACCGTGTGGGTTTGATTGCCTTTAAGGGTGAGGCAGAGGTGCTTTGTCCACTTACGGCTGATAAAGCGTATGTGAAGGAAAATATCGCCAAACTTGACACTTCATTTTTGCCCCCAGGGGAAACGAATCTCGCCAAACCAATTCAGTTGGCAATGACGGTTTTTGAAGTTGCACAAACCAAACATAATTTATTGCTTTTAATTTCGGATGGTGAAGCATTGTCGGGAGAAGCATTGGCTGCGGCCTCCAAAGCTGCAGAAATGAAGTTGCCCATTTTTACCATTGGGGTAGGGAATCCAACGGGGAGTGTATTGACCATTGATGGTGCGGTTGTGCGTTGGGATGGCGATGTCGTTCGTACAGCGTTAGATGAAACGATGCTGAAAGACATTGCAAATCGAAGCAATGGTCGTTATTTACCGCTTGCGACCTCAAGTGTTTCAAAATCTTCACTTGAAACGCTCTACTTACATTATCTTTCTCAATTAGAATCGGATGAGAAGGTGGAAGGCGTTGATTTGGTTTATAAAGATCGTACGTGGATCTTTTTAGTGGCAAGTGTAACCTGTTTCTTGTTTGCAGCGATGCTTTCATTGGGTCGCGTATCATTAGGTCGTCGAAAGCATCTGCTTGCGGTGTGTATAATGGTATTTGCAAGCGCACTGTTTGCTGCAACGCCAGCACGAGAAGCTCAAGCAGCTTATGAAAAGGGTGATTATGCTCGTGCGATAGAGCAATATACAGAGGCCTTGCAAGAAGACGATCTTGATGCGGATGAGCGTGCATTGTATGCCTATAATAAAGCTATTGCACTTTGGAAATCGGGGGCCTTGGGTGAAGCCTTAACGGCACTTGATGAGCCTTTACAACATCCACAGTATCAAGCGCGTGCGGCGGCATGGCGTGCACATATCATGTATGAGGGGCTTGAAGCTCAGAAACAAGCTGCAACAACTGAAGAAACACTTCCTTTACAGCAACAATTACAGGCTCAATTAGAAGTGATTGATGCTTATACGCAAGCCTTACAATTGGATCCTAATAATGAAATCGCAAAGAAGAATCTTGCGCGTATGACAGCGCGTTTGCCAGATTTAAAAAAGGCTGTTCGTAAGGATGAAGTAACGAAGCGTTTTGAAAAAGATAATCTGAGTGCATTGACACAAACATTGCTTAAAAAACAACGCGAGCTTATAGAAACAACACCACAACAAGGCGAAGGCGAATCTCCTACGGCATTCATTGAGGAAGCAAAAGCTTTTGCAAATGAAGTACAAGCCCAAGCGGATGGTTGGTTTTATCTTGCAGAATGTGCGAATGAAAAATTGGATGCATTGCTTGCACCCCCAACGGAAGGTCTCTCTGAAGAAGATTTACAACAACGCCAGCAAGTGCGTCAAGTCATTCTAGAAGAGGCGACAAAAACGTATCAAGCGTTAGACGATCTCGCTGCGACCTATCGTGCATTGGAGACCTCTCCTGAACCCTTGTTGCCATCGGAAGAAACCGCCTACCGAATGTTCCAGTCGTTTGCTGATGTAGGAGGACTTTTGAATGAAACAATGGAGGTCCGTCAACACTTAGCCAAGGGGGATGCTCCGCTTTATCATCAGCGCCGTCCAATGCGTCAAGAGGCTCGGCAAATGGAGGAGCGTATTGCTTCTGCGGTTGATCAAGCATTGCAAACGCCTCCTCAACATTTGAAAGAAGAAGATATTGAAAAACTAAAATCCTTAAATGAACAATTGAAAGCCTCGCTTGAACTTGAGGATGTGCCTGAACATGATCAAGAAAAGGTTGAACGCCTTCAACAAATTCAACAACTCTTGATGCCTCCGCAACAGCAACAACAAGATCAGCAAGAGCAAGAGGAACAAGACCAGCAAGATCAACACAATCAACAACAGCAGGACGCACAACAAAACGAATCGCAAGACGCTCAACAGCAAGAGCAACAAGCGTCTCAACAAACGTCTTCCCAAGAGGCGCAACAGCAAGAGGCTCAAGAAAATCCATCGGAGGAACTTTCTGAAGAGGAAAAGGCTGCGGCGATGGAGCGCGCAAAAGAAGCGGAAGAAGAATTGAAAGAAGCGCTTAAAAATCAAGAGCTTAAGGCGATTTTAAAGGAAGCAGAAGATCGCACCGAGGCACTTGAAAAAGCGAAGCGTGAATATAAGATTCGTCAACATTCAAAACGCAACCTTAAGGATTGGTAAGTCGTATGTTTAATCATTTTACACAACCGTGGTTGTTCCTTCTTTTTGTGCCATTATGCATCGCCATGTGGCGTGTTTTTCGTCGCGTTCGTGTGAGTGGTATTGTATTTTCTGATGCTACAGCGCGTTTTAGCGAAGGTCGTCGTTCATTCCGAATGTGGATGACGCTTTTGGCTCCTATTGCATTCTTTTTGGGGATGTCAGTGCTTATTCTTGCTGCTGCAGGTCCGGCGCTTTTGCAAGAAGAAGAACCCATCGTAGAGAATCGAGAGGCCATTGAAAAAAATGCACTTGCGATTATCCTTGTTGCAGATGTCTCGGGGTCTATGGATGCACTTGACTTTTCTCCAAAGACGCTTGATCGAACGCGTCTTGATGTGGTTAAGAAAACGTTCATTGATTTTATTGATCGTAGCCCTAATGATTACATTGGTGTGGTGACCTTTGGTGGTTTTGCGCGTGTGCAATCGCCGTTGACTTCGGATCACCAAACACTGAAGCGAATTGTTGAGCGTATTGAAATCCCAGGGACAAATGAAGCCGTTGACCCAATGGTCTCTCGCGATGAACAGATGACGGCAATTGGTGATGGCCTTGCAATGGGTATTACACGCATTAAAGATGCTGTGCCTGAGAATAAAGTCATTATTCTTTTGTCCGATGGCGTTCACAATGCAGGCGCGCTTTCTCCAGAGAAGTCGGCTGCAATTGCAAAGGCTCTCGGCGTAAAGGTTTATACGATTGGTGTGGGCTCTACAGGGAAAACGCTTGTTCGAGCGCGTAATATCTTTACGGGACGAATGGAATTACAAGAAACCTATGGCGAACTTGATGAGAAAACGCTTCATGCTGTTGCGGAGAAGACGGGCGCTCATTATACCAATGTTCGCTCGACCACGGAACTTGAGGCAACATTCAAAAAAATTGAGTCACTTGAGCGAACAAAAATGGAAGAAGGGGAAACCATTCGTATCGCTCCCATTGCGCGTCCTTGGTCGTTGCTTGGATGTTTAATCGGGACAGGTCTTACGCTTCTTTTGATAGCCATTGTATCGCTGGTCGCGCTTTTAAGGAGACCTATCTAATGGACGTTGAAATGGTTCCTACGATTGAAAGTAGTGTTACACCTGCAGAAATTGCGACTGCGGCGGAAGAATTTTTGAAGGTTTGTCATCGCAAGACATTAATCGCGATGGTCGATGCGTATAATCTTGTGCCTGCGGGTCGCCGTGAGCAAGCCAAAGAGCCGTTCCTTGTTCAAACATTAAAGTCGTTCTTGGCGAAAGAACTCTTTTCCGCGGATCCTTCAAAGACCTTGCGAACTTTCCAACATCATGCGCCTGTAGAAGTGCGTTTCTTGCAACAACTTACACAAGAAACGCTTGAGGGTGAATATTATCATTTTATTGCGTGTTATGGTAAGGCTGCATTTCTTTTCTATCTTTTGAGTGGAGAAGACGAACCGCGTCGAGCGTGGGCGAAGACGAAGATGGAGGAAACGGGAATGACGTTGCCAACGCCGGAAGATGCTAAAACACATCTCTTGCACCGCTTTGATGCGTTGCTTCGTTTAAAGGGCGAAGCGCCAATGGCCTCGCGTCAAAGCCAAGCTCAGTTGGAAAAACTGCGTCAGCAACTCGCAGAAGAAAAGAAAACCGCGCGTCGAGAGCGTCAAGAACTTGAAAAAAAACATCAAGACGAATGTCGTGAACTTCAGACGCAATTAGCAACGGCGAAGTTTAATATTGGCGAGGCGAAAAAAGCGCAACAAGCCGCTGAGGCCGCATTGGAAAAAGAGAAACAACTGTGTGCTGAGCGCGTACAGCAAGAACTCGCGGTGAAGCAAATTCAGCTGTTTTATGGTTGGTTGCGTCCGCATGTAAAGATTGAGGAGGCGGCTCAACCTCCTGAGGCGGACCTCTTTAAAGCGATTGATAAAGCTATTCAAAATCAAGTTGCATTTGATCGAACAAGTCATCATCTCGTTGATATCCAAGCAAAGCTTGCGCAATGTCAAGAGAAACAAGCAGAGATGGATGAATTGATGCAAGGAGCACATCGCATTCATCCCTCGTTAACAGCGGTCTATAAACAACTCGAACATCGCATTGAGACCTTGAGGTCGGCGTTGCCTGAAGCGATGCCAACGCCTTTTGAAACACAGCTTTTGACGCAAATTAAAACGGTGGAGGAGGCACAACTTCCACAGCTTTTGTCGTTGATTGAAGGTGCTGAAAAGATGGGTATGCTTTCCAATGTATCGGTTGGGAAATTGCGTTCGGCGTATAATCAACGAGCTTCCATTTGGGAGAACACTTCACTGATTGAAACGGAAGAGGACCCGATTGAAACGCGTAATCCGGAATTGCGCGATGCGCTCCGTGGTTTAGCGCCATTGATGCTTTTCCTTGATGGTCATAATATTCTCAATGGGTTAGGGCGCTATCGTCAACGCCGTGGTACGGCAAATTCGCATGAGAAGATGCGCGACCGTGTGCAAAAGGATATTGTGACACTCCTCCGCCATCTGCCCATGACCATTGGACATCTCGTTTGGGATGGACCTACACTGCAAACGTCTTCTCTCTCAGACAATGTGCAGTGTCACTATTCGGGAGGGGTGGGAGAACATCGTGCAGATCGTTATATCCTCGACCAATTAAAGTATTATCGTGATACGAATGCTGCAATTCCGTGTGTGCTTGTGACGGATGACAATGACTTTGGAGGCGAGGCACGTCGTTTAGGTGCGAGGGTGTGTCGACTCCATGATTTTGAAGCTTTTATGCCGATGCCTTACCATGGTTAATCTTGCAGACTTAAATCCAAAGCATGTCCCTCAAAACCAATGGCTTGATTGGCAGTGGCAGTGTGAACATGCACTTTCGGCAGTAGACCTTGGCCTTGAGGATGTGTTAGCGTGGCCGATGCGAATCACACCCTATCTTCTCTCTCTTATTGATTGGGAAAATCCAAACGACCCTATTCGTTTGCAATTCTTTGCAGATCCCCGCGAATTGATCCCCGATGAATATGGTGCTGATCCTTTTGGTGAGACGAATATTGCTGCGGTTGCGCCAGGCATTAAGCAACGCTTTCCAGATCGTATCCTTGCGATGCTTGCAACGACTTGTTCTGCGTATTGTCGTCATTGCACGCGTCGAGGATTGCTCTCGGGCTGTACGGCAAAACTTGAAGATGTATGCACGCATCTTAAGACGCATCCTAAGGTGCGAGAAATTCTTCTCTCTGGTGGCGATCCGCTGATGCTTCCAGATGCCTCTTTGTTGGAGTGGATTGATACGCTTGCGGAGGTTGAACAACTGGATGCGATTCGTCTCTGTACCCGAACGCCTTCGGTTCTCCCAATGCGTTGGACCGATGCGCTTGTTGATGCACTAGCGCGTTCGGGTCGGGTGTGGGTGCAAACGCAATTTAACCATCCTCGCGAACTCACTTCAGAGGCGATTGCAGCGTGTGCGAAGTTGGTGAATCATGGAATTCCGGTGTCGAATCAAAGTGTTCTCTTACGAGGGGTGAATGATGACCCAGAGGTGATGCGAGAACTTTGTGCAAAACTTCAACGCGCACGCATTCGTCCGTATTATATTTTTCAATGTGACCCAATTACAGGAATTAGTCATTTCCGTACGGCGCCAGATATCGCTCCACGGCTTCGGCAGTATTTGCTTGAACATCTCGGAGGGCTTGCTTGTCCTCGCGTGGTTGCAGATCGTCCAATGGCGCTCCATAAAGAAGACCTCCTTTAGCTCAACGGTCTCTCTCTAAAAGAATGAAGCGATGGAGGGTATCCATCGCTTTGTTGTTTTTATTTTAGATGTTTTGTGGCAGGAGTCCAATTTCTCGCAAATACCATAAAACACCATCTTCTGTATTTGTGCGTGTTGTGTGTTGACAAAGTACGCGAAGATCGGGGTGGGCATTTCCCATTGCAACGGCGTGTGTACCAATGGTCATCATTTCGGCATCATTGAGATAATCGCCGAAGACGATGGCTTGGTCGGGTCGAAGGTGATGTTTTTTTAAGAGCGCTTGGAGACCATTTCCCTTATGAATGCGACTGGGTTGGATATCAATCCAATGGTCACTGGAAATAATAACTTTACACGCTTCGCTATCATAGGGACCTAAGACGGGCCATAAAGCTTCTGCGGCTTGGGGATGATAAACGGCAATCTTGCAAACCTCAACGGAGAGGATTTCTTCTAATAAATGCCATGTCTCTGCATAAGAGAAGTAACGCTGAATAATGGGGTGATCTTCTGGATAGGCATCATGAATCCATGCGTTCTTGGGACCGCATAAAACGGGAGAGGCACCTGGGATCGTGAGGGATGCTTGGAGAATTTCTTTGAAGAAACTCGCAGGAGTAAGGTCTTTAAAGAAAGGTTCGTCTTCGCCTTTTAGCGAGGCGAGTGATCCATTTTCTGCAATAATGTCAAAATCAAGATGAGCTTGTTTTAAGACATCTTTGAGGTTGGCCAGCTGACGACCACTCGCAATTGCCCAATCAATTCCACGCGTTGCTAATGATTCTACAGCAGTTGCTAAGCCGACAGGTAATTGGCGTTGCCCATCAAGCAATGTGCCATCCATGTCGGTTACAATTAAACGAATATCATCTATATTTGTCATCATTGTTGAAAGCGTGAGGGCGCTCAAGTGAGCGCCCTCATTGGAATGAAAGTGATGTTAATTTGCTTTCATGTAAAGCTCTTACGAGCGCTTAGAGAACCGCACATTCATCAACGAGAAGCGAGAGCATCTTGTCGGAACGTTCCTGGGAGAGGAAATCGTTCATGCGGCCATTGTCAAGGAGGCGCTGGACGAGTTTTTTCTTGTCCATGCCGACATGGCTTGCGAGACGATCAAGCGCACCTTCGAATTCTTCGTTGGAGAGCTTGACTTCGCGCGCATCGGCCAACTTTTCGAGTGTGTAGGTGACATGCAAACGATCGGTTGCTTGCTTCTTGGCGTTTGCATAGACATCCGACTTGAGGAGACCTTCGTGATCATTCTTGAAGGTTTCGAGGGGCTTGGTGTTGTCGGTGGCGAGCACATCGTAGATGCGTTCGTCGAGGATACGTTCAGGAAGTTCAAAGGTTGCCCATGCCGCGATAGCATTGTTGATTTCAGCCTTTACGCGAGCAGCTTCTTGAGCCTTCTTGGTGTCACCGAGGAACTTCTTTGCCATGTCACGGAGTTCGTCCATGGACTTGACTTCGTGGCGGGAGACGAGCTCTTCGTCCGTAGCGGGCTTGAGCTTACGGAGCGTGGAGAGGGTGACCTTGTAGTTGACGGTCTTGCCAGCGACTTCTGGAATTGCATAATCTTCGGGGAAGGTGCTTGCGAATTCAACGGTTTCGCCGAGCTTCTTGCCTGTAAGTGCTGCCTTGAGACCAGGGATGAAGGCATCTTCACGGATCTGCGTCCAATAGTTGGTGTCGCTGACATAACGCTTTGCTGCATCAGAGAGACCTTCAGGATTGAGGTCAGAGGTGAAGTCAATGGCGAGGATGTCTTCTTCGGAAGCGACATCATCAGCGGTGGCTTCAGCAAAGGTGGACATCATTTGACGGACTTCTGCGATCTTTGCGGTGACTTCGTCATCGGAAATTTCGGTTTCCATCTTCTTGACATTCCAAGTGGAGACTTCGGGAAGATCGAATTCGGGTTCGAGATCGAGAACAATCTTAGCGGAAGCGCCAGCGCCGGGTTCAGCCTTGTAGTCTTCGATCGTGACAACCGTCGCGACTTTGAGCTTTGCTTCTTGAACTGCGTCCATCAACTTACGGGTGACTTGCTTCGCGGTTTCTTCCTTGATGGCATCGCCATATTGCTTTTCGATAGCAGCCCAAGGAGCCTTACCAGGGCGGAAACCAGGGAGCTTAACTTGCTTCGTGAAAGAGGCACGGACCGACTTGAAAATAGGATCGATTTCTTCTGCAGTCGCTTCAACCGTTACATTGGCACGGCATGCGCTAATCTTCTGAACATCATTTTTCATCTTTTATGTCTTTCTTTAATTGTTAAGAAAAGGGGTCTTAAAAAAGAGATGCGAAAGTATACCATAAATTTATAGGGATAGCAAATGAAATTTTATCTTTTATAGTATGTTAAAGGAATTTTCAACAAAAAGAGGGGAGAGGGGAAATAATGTTTGCGATTTTTAGTGAATTGCGCTATACTGTTAGGTAATCATTGTTTGATTAGCAAACAACGCATTAAGGAGTATAGACATGAACAAGAAACCGACGCTTTTGATTTTGGCTGCAGGCAT
>JAUNQZ010000104.1 GCA_030535915.1 bacterium | reverse complement strand
CACAAGGGCATCCCACACAAATACCCATTGTAGAGAGTGATTTTGTCTATGCGGCTATTGCCGAAGAATGGGGACTTGTTGGCTGTGGGCTTCTGCTCTTAATTTATAGCCTTTGGTTACATTGCATTGCATCTACAACCTCTAAAAATCTTCTCTCACAAACACTCTCTAAAGGGATTGCAGCACTTCTTGGCGTTCAAATTTTACTTAACATTGCGGGTGTAACAAAAGCACTTCCAATGACAGGGATTACACTTCCCTTTTTCTCGCTTGGGGGATTTTCGCTAATGGCGGTCCTCTTCCTCTCGGGTCTAGCCATCGCAAATACCAAACGCTAAAACAACAAAGACGGCGTTCTCGCCGTCTTTATTCATCCTCGCATAACCATCATTTAATGCCGTCTCTTAAAGCGTTTCAATAAAGGAAACTCTTGAAGAAACGCGAGGAATTCTTGATGCGCAATGAGAAGTATAAGAGGAAAATAAACAAAGGGCGCTACACAAACAACACCAAGATAAGCGAGCCCCATCGGCATCCATGCGTTTAACCAAGCAAATAAATAAACGACCGCAATCGCCATAACACCTGCAGCAAAAAGGGTCTTAAAGAGTGTCGCGCATAACCCAAAAAGATTCGGCTTAATCCCTCGACGACGAAGAATGTAAAGTAAAATCCATGTATTCACCATTGAATTCAAGACCGTACTTAATGCAATGCCAACATGACGCCAACCTTCGGGTAAAAATATCACCGAAAGAAGATTCAAAGTAAAATTACCAAGTATACACCACGATGCAACTTTCACAGGCGTCTTTACATCTTTTTGTGCATAAAAAATAGGGATGACGGTTTTCGCTGCAGAAAACGCCAAAAGACCTGGTGCATAAGCTGCAACTGCACGAGCTGTCCAAAGAACCGAGGCTTGATTAAATGCTCCGCGTTCATAAATAAGCGAAACCGTTGGAGCGGCTAAGACACAGAGACCCAACGCCATCGGTGCCATAATAATAAAAATGTTTTTAAGTGCAGATTCAAATGTCGCAAGTACTTCATTCAAATTACCAGCCGCATACTGTTTTGCATAAATCGGTAAAAGAACTGTCGCAAATGCAGTCCCAAAGAGACCTAATGGCAAATAAATAATACGATCCGCGTATTCCAAGACTGCAGGCGCCCATTCCGCACCATAAAAAGCAAGCCACCCATCCATACAAATATTTATTTGTGCTAAAGCAATGCCAAGAGATGCGGGCCCCATTTGAAACAAAACTTGCTTTACATAAGGACTCGTCTGCCAACCGCTCCATTTTACACGAAAGAAATATCCCACGCGTTTAAGTTCTGGAAGCTGAAATAAAATTTGTGCAATCCCTGCAAGAAGAATACCTAATGAGACCGCACCAATTCGCCACATTCCTTCTGCGGGTAAAAAAGGACATATACCCACAAGCGCAATTAACCAAACAATATTAAGAATAACCGGCGTTAATGAAGAAATCGCAAATCGATCATGAATATTTAACACCGCAGAGATAATCGCCGCAAGGCAAATCAACAATGCATACGGGAGCATTATTCGCATCAAGGGCATCGCCACAACCCAACGCGAATCTGGCGCACACCACCAATATTGTACGCCATAACTAATCAAAATGCCAATGGCAACTATCGCACCTAAAACGCAAATTAAAATGCCAAAAATACGCCCAAGAAAAAGTTGTGCACGTTCGCGTCCTTCTTTTGCTTCGATTTCGTGAAAGACAGGAACAAATGCTGCGCCAAGAGCGCCTTCTCCAAAAAGACGACGAAACAAATTCGGAATGCGAAAGGCAATAACAAATGCGGATTGAAGTTTACCCGTACCAAAGAAATTCGCCATCACCACTTCTCGGACAAGTCCGAAAACGCGGCTAATGGCGGTCATTGCACTGACAATTCCAACTTTACTGAGGATTTTCATTGGACGCGTTCGTCACGACTGTGGCATCGAGTTGATCCTTATAACAGATGTGACGCACGGCTTCACAAAAGTTTTCTGCACCCTTAAGGATTTCAATCTCAATACGCAAATAATAAACAGGAACAGCCGTTGTTGAAAGTTTTGGGAAACGAACGGCATCTTTTTCTGTTGTAATCATCGCATCACAGCCAAGATCCGCCGTGCGATTAACAACATTAATAACTTCCTCTGCAGCATAGCGGTGATGGTCGGCATAACGAATACAATCCACGAGTTCTGCACCATAGCCACGCAAAAAGTTTTCAAAACTTTGTGGCACCGCAATACCCGAGAGAGCAACAATTCGCTTCCCTTTCAGCCAAGAAAGCTCTTGATCGCCCTGCCCGTAAACATTTTTTAACCGTTGAGGCGCATGACGACATTCTATGATTTCCGCGTGACGGTTATATTCGCGAATTTTCTTACGCAACTTTTCAGATTTACCATTGCTTTTGGTAATAAAAATAAAGTCTGCACGACGAATGTTTTTTGCTGCCTCTCGCAAAACACCTCGTGGGAGAATATTCCCATTGCCAAACGGATTTGTCTTATCCACAAGCACAATATCTCGCGAGTGTTTCAGCTTTTGATATTGAAACCCATCATCAAGAATTAAGGTGTCACACCCAAAGCGACGAATCGCATATCGTCCCGACTTCACGCGATTGCGGTCAACCAACACAACCACACCTGGAAGATTCGTTGCGAGCATATAAGGTTCATCGCCGCCAGTCTCAGAATCTAACAAAACACGACGTCCATCGGAAACCACAAGCGGGGGATCAATCTTATCGGAAAAGAGGCGCTGGAAAAAAGGTTTTTCTTTGCGACGATAACCGCGCGAAAGAATCGCGACCTTGCGGCCTTGGCGTGTTAGTTCTCGTGCAAAAATCTCAACCACGGGGGTTTTGCCTGTACCACCAGCCGTTACGTTGCCAACGCTAATAACCTGACAACCCAATGGCCAACGACGTAAAACACCAATGCGGTAAAACCACATGCGCAACCAAACAATCGCACCAAAAATCTTTGATACGCCTTTGAGAAATCCCAAAAGAACTTTTACCCAAAAGCCTTTAACATTCTTATCCGCCCCTTCCGTTTGGATAATGGGGATAAGATAGCTTTCAAGGCGTTCAATACGACGGACTTTGTGCTTCGCCATAAAGAAGACTATTTGTTAAAGGTTGAACCACACGCGCCTGGACAGCCAGCGCAATGACCTTGACAGCCATCCTTCAAAGAAATATCCTCGCCAGACCAACAGTAAGTGCAAATACGCTTATCGCCTAAGCCGATAGCTTTAATGACATCTTCAAGCCGCTGAAAAGCTAACGAGTCGACCTTCAATCGTTTCCGCATTTCTTCAACCATACGCTTGTAAGGTTCACCATCTGGGTCACGATAAGACTCAATATCCGCATTAGGACCATCAAGCTCAAGAATAATACGACGCGTCACCAAGTCCATCACACTCTCTGTTCGCGAGAAGGTCAAAAACTCACACTTGTAAAGCAATGGAGGACAAGCAATACGAATATGCACTTCCTTGGCGCCAGCTTCATAGAGACGGCCCGCCTGATTACGCAGTTGCGTCCCGCGAACAATAGAATCATCGCAAAAGATTAAACGACGATCCTTAATTAATTCTGGTACGGGGAGCAATTTCATATTTGCGATTTTTTGACGCAACGCTTGACTCGGAGGCATAAAACTACGAGACCATGTCGGCGTATACTTTACAAAAGGACGCGCATAACGAATCCCACTTTCAAATGCATACCCCAACGCATGCGCAACTCCCGAGTCTGGAATACCTGCGACAAGATCTGCCTCAACAGGAGCGCTACGAGCAAGATAACCCCCGCTCTTGTAGCGAGAATGTTCCACACTCACACCCTCGTATGTACTCGCGGGGAATCCATAATAGATGTAAAGAAATGCACATACCGCAGATTCTTCCGTTCCCTCGACCAGCGTCTCCACGCCTTCAAGAGAAATGGCGACAATTTCGCCTGCTTTTAAATCCCTATCTCGGACATAACCCAAGTTCGGAAGAGCTGATGTCTCGACGGTTACTGCAATAGCATTATCTTCTTCTCGACGACCAAGCACTAAAGGCACGCGACCATAACGGTCCCGAGCGGCATAAAGTTTACCCTTGTCTGAAAGCAATAAAATCGATGCCGAACCTTTAATTTTAGATTGTGCGTATTGGATACCTTCAACAATCGAATCTTGAGAATTAATCAATTGAGCGATAATTTCAAGCGGATTAAGTTCACTCTCTTTACCTAATTCGCAAAAATGGGCTTCGCGTCGTTGGAGAAGTTCCTCTGCGATCTCATTAGTGTTTGAGACAAACCCAACAAAACCAAGAGCATAAGAGCCCAAATGCGAACGTACTAAAATCGGTTGATCCGCGTGATCACTAATCACGCCAAAACCATAGTTAGGACTTAAATTAGCAAACCGCGCAGCTGCATTATTGAAGCATACGCGGAATTGTGTGTTTTGGATATTATGAATCGAGCGATGAAATGTATTACCAGCATAGAATGCCATGCCACCGCGCACCGACCCCATATGCGAATGATAGTCTGTACCAAAATAGACATCCGATACGCAATTCTGTTGTGCAACAACTCCAAAAAAGCCGCCCATAACTTACCTCTCCAGGCATCTTTTCACAAAACGAAAAATGTCGCTTTCATTATACCATAAAAAAAGCTCACAAAACGAACCTTTTTTCAATTTCAATAATTAATTAAAAACATCGTTGGAAATAAGATTCACAATGCGAGGAGTCTGTCACGCACAGGCCCCTAGGAGTCTGTCGCGCGAAGTTACGGTAGAGACCAAAATCGAGAATAAAAGGGTTAAAAGCGACACTTTTGAAGGAGTTTACCGGGGTAAATGACTGAA
>JAUNQZ010000103.1 GCA_030535915.1 bacterium | reverse complement strand
AGCGTTGAAACATTGGTGACAATGTGTCGTGAACGTGGCTATCATCTCGCAACGGCAGAGTCCTGTACGGGTGGAATGATTGGAGCGACCTTTACGGCTTTGGCGGGTGTAAGTGACGTTTTTGAAGGTGGCATCTTGGCCTATCAAAATCGTGTAAAGCACCGGCTCCTAGGAGTTGATGAGGCAATCCTTCAGACAGAAGGTGCCGTCAGTGCGCCTTGTGCGGAAGCAATGGCACGCGGTGCACAACAAGCACTCCAATGCGAGGTGGCCATTGCTGTTACAGGGATTGCAGGTCCTGGCGGTGGCACACCAACAAAGCCCGTGGGCTTAGTTTATATTGCTGTTGCGATTGAGGAGCATGTCGTCGTTGAGCAATGTTTCTTTGATGGCGATCGACAGGCGGTACGACAGCAGACAGTTGAAAAGGCTTTAGCGTTAACACGCGAATGTTTAAAGAAAGTGAGCGAATAAAATGGTAGATATTGATTGGTCGAAGCTTGGATTCTCTTACATGGCAACACGTAGCCACATCCGTTACACATGGAAAAAAGGTCAATGGGATGAAGGCGTACTTGTTAATGACCCTAATATCACAATGTCCATTGCCGCAGGATGTCTTCACTACGGCCAAGAATGTTTTGAAGGGATGAAGGTCTTTCGCCAGAAAGATGGTAAAGTCGTTGCTTTCCGTCCCGATCGTAATGCTGAGCGTATGCAGCGTACCGCACGCAAGACGGTAATGCCGCCGGTCCCGACCGAAATGTTCCTCGATGCGTTGCAGCGTGTCGTGAAAGACAACATTGACTATGTCCCGCCGTATGGAACGGGTTGCTCGATGTATGTCCGTCCGCTTTTGATTGGCACAGGTCCGCAAATTGGTGTGGCGCCTTCGGATGAATACACATTTATCATGATGGTCATGCCGATGGGCGATTATTACAAGGGTGGGATTAAGCCGGTACGTGCGATTATTTTTGATGAATATGATCGTGCAGCTCCTCAAGGTATGGGTGATGTTAAGGTCGGTGGCAATTATGCCGCAAGCCTCTATGCACACAAAAAGGCGCACGACATGGGCTTCCCCGTGGAACTCTATCTCGATGCAAAGACCCACTCGTATGTGGAAGAATTCGCCACCTCCAACTTCTTGGGCTTCAAGAAGGATGGAACCTTTGTCACGGTGAAGTCGAGCTCGGTTTTGCCGTCCGTTACGAATCTCTCGCTCCAGCAATTGGCAGCAGACTTAGGTCACAAAGTTGAGATTCGTGAAGTCCCCTATACGGAGTTGAAGGATTTTGTTGAAGTCGGCGCTTGTGGTACAGCCGTTGTTGTTACACCCGTTTGTGCTATTCACCGAAATGATGAAGTCATCGAAATTAGTGACGAAAATGAATGTGGCCCCTTAATGCGTAAATTGCACGATGCCGTGCAGGACATTCAGTTTGGTCGTGCTCCAGACACCCACAACTGGTGTTACGAAATCAAGTAACACCCCCTCTCCCTCAATGCGAGGACGAGGATGCTTTCGTGAGAGCTGCTCACGAATTGATTTTAAGAACTCTATTGCGTTTAAAAGGTAACTTATGACGAACACACAACAACGATCTTACCTCCATGGACGAACTGGTGCACAGTGCGTGGTGGATGGCTTAATCAGTAACGGCTGCGAAGTCCTCTTTGGCTACCCAGGGGGATGCGTTATTGATATCTTTGACTGTCTCTATTCGTCGCCCATTCATTTCGTCTTGCCGCGTCACGAACAAGGTGGCATTCACATGGCAGACGGTTATGCGCGTGCGACTGGTAAAGTCGGCTGTGCACTTGTCACTTCTGGCCCTGGAGCTACGAATGCAGTGACAGGTTTAGCAACCGCAATGATGGATGGTGTACCGCTCGTTGTGATTACCGGTCAGGTCGGTTTAAATCTTATCGGCACGGATGCTTTCCAAGAAGCTGACACCACGGGTATCACCCGTAGCGTAACCAAGCACAACATCCTTGTGCGCTCTGTGGATGAATTGCCGCGTGCGATTTCGGAAGCCTTCTTCATCGCCTCAACGGGTAAGCCTGGACCGGTGTTAATTGATATCCCCAAGAACATTCAGCAAGAAATCACCATGCAGCCCGATGTGCAGGATGTTTCGATTCGAGCCTATCAACCCTTTGTGTTACCGCCGCGTCAGCAAGTCGAACGATTGGCTCATGCGGTGAACAAGAGTCATCGTCCTGTTTTCTATGTGGGTGGTGGCGCAATTACGTCCAACAGCTGTGAACTCATCAAGAAGATTGCCGAAACCTTTGACATTCCGGTTTGCACAACCTTGATGGGCTTAGGCGCCTATCCAGAAACAGGGTCTCACGCCTTGTGGATGGTCGGTATGCATGGTTCAATTGCTGCCAACAATGCCATTCAGCAAGCCGACCTGGTGATTTCCGCAGGGGCTCGTTTTGATGATCGCGTAACGGGTAAAGTTTCTGAATTCGCACAGGGTGCACAAATTGCACATATTGACGTAGACCTCTCTGCCATCGGTAAGAATGTGCGTACTGACATTCCTGTTTGTGGGGATCTCTATCATACACTTGAAGCGCTCTTCCCCTTGTTAGTCAAGCGTGATCGTACGCCCTGGATGACCTTGGTCTCCAAGTGGCGAGAAGCAAAGCCTGCCGTTTACTTCCCGCGTAAGGATGGCAAAATGCAACCCCAGGCTGTGATTGAAGCAATTGATCGCGTTTCCAAAGGTCAAGCAACCATTGTTACAGACGTGGGACAAAACCAAATGTGGGCGGCTCAATTCTATCGTCACACACGTCCACGCGGATTCCTCACCTCTGGCGGTCTTGGCACAATGGGCTTTGGTGTTCCAGGTGCGATTGGTGCACAGTTCGGCAAGCCAGATGCATTGATTGTTTCGGTCAATGGTGATGGTGGCGTGCAGATGAATATCCAAGAACTCGTGGTCGCGGTTGAACATCGCCTCCCGGTGAAGGTTATTATCTTGAACAACACCTATCTCGGCATGGTGCGTCAATGGCAAGAACTCTTCTACGGGAAGCGTTACTCCGCGACGATTTTAAGCCAAAACAATCGCCCTGAAAACGAACACATTCCTAGCGAAGAGCCGAAATACCTTCCCGACTTCATCAAAGTCGCCGAAGCGTATGGTCTCAAGTCTGCACGCGTCAAAACATTGGACGAAGTCAATAAGGTCTTTGAAGAAGCCTTTAATGACAATAATCCTTGGGTTATTGAATGCATTGTTGCAGAAGATGAAATGGTGTTGCCGATGGTACCCCCAGGCGCTCCGCTTTCGGATATGATTTACGCTACAGAGAACTGAGGTGACAATGAAAAAGTACATCATCAATGTGTTGGTTGAGAACCGCCCCGGTGTGCTTGCACGTACGGTTGGCTTGGTTTCTGGTCGTGGCTATAACATTGAAACGCTCAATGTTGGTCCGACCAATGACGAATCCATTTCCAAAATGACAATGACGATTCCGGGAGATAAATCCGTAATTGATCAGGTCGTTGCACAGCTTGCAAAGCAGATTGACGTCTTCAAAGTCATCAATGTCACCGAGAAGCCCCACGTTGACCGTGAAGCGATTTTGGTGAAAGTAAGCACACGCGCAACAGGTCGTGCACCAGTGATTGAAGTCGCCATGCTCTTTGGAGCAAAAGTTCTCGGCGTCCAACCCGATTCCTTGACCATTCAAATGTTAGGTTCGCAAATGCAGGTGGATCAATTCCTCACGCTCTTGCAACCCTTTGACGTGCTTGACATTTCGCGTTCGGGTGCAATTGCTATTCCGCAGGAATAATTCAGCATTCCCTCTCGTAAAAACGTCTGCCCGGTCTTGGAACTCCCTCCCGCGCAGGCGTTTTTAAGTTAAAGAATCCTCACGAATCTCTGTTTCGTATGAAAAAATTTGCAGTCTTTGGACATCCTATTGCGCATAGTTTCTCTCCTGTGATGCATCACGCGAGCTTTACATCCATTGGATTTGAAGCAACCTATGAACGGTGCGATGTACCGCCGGAAACCCTTGAAGCCGCCCTTACCCAACATGCTAAGCAAGGATATCTTGGGGTAAATTTAACGATTCCACACAAGATGCTCGCGCTCCCCATGATGGACGAGCTCACCCCCGAAGCCAAACGATTAGGAGCTGTTAATACGGTTTGCTTTCGAGACGGGAAACGTTATGGTCATAATACCGATGGACCGGGATTTATTGCAGCGGTAAAACACATGCTTCATATGGATCCTGCTGGACATCCCGTTGCAGTGATTGGTTGTGGTGGAGCTGGGCGTGCCGTTGCCCTTTCCTTGGCGACCGCGGGGGCGACATGGATGGGTCTCATCGATATTGACTCGCAGCGAGCACAAGCGCTCGCCGATGAAATCTCCTCGACCACAACAGCAAAAGCCGAGGTCATCACCCATGCACGTTTAAAGGAAGCCGACCTCATTGCACAGTGTTCGCCGAGCGGCCTCTCTGCTTTCCCAGCACCGGCTGCAAAAACCGAAGATTTCCGTGCGGGCCAAAAGCTCTATGATATCGTCATTCCTCCTGGCGATCCGCAAACGCCAACAATGAAGGAAGCCCTTCGCGCAGGGGTTGAATGTGCGAATGGCATTCGTATGCTTGTTGAACAAGGCGCGCTTGCCTTTACCTTTTGGACAGGGCTTCAAGCCGACCGCGAAGCAATGATGCGTGCCGTTGAGGAAGGAGTTCTTCGTCATGTATGAGTGGATCTATATGATGCCAGAAGAACAAGCCGTATGGTTTTGGCGAATTATTATGGGCTTCATTCTTATCTTTGGCGCAATGATTGGGAGTTTTCTCAATGTTTGCATCTATCGTATTCCGCTTGAACAGTCCGTTTCACGGCCGCGTTCGCATTGTTTCTCGTGTAACAAAATGATCCCATGG
>JAUNQZ010000102.1 GCA_030535915.1 bacterium | reverse complement strand
TAATCAATCCCACCAATATGGCCGTTTCGACCTTCGCTTCTGATATTACAAATTCCTTCATAGAACCTTTTTTCTTGAAATACTCTGCAAAGATATGAAAAGGCAGGAGAAGAAGAAACAAAATAAGCAACAAATGGTATCATGGAGTGTATTAAAAAAGTGAGTGTGCCGATTTGGCACACTCACTTTTAGTTTAATTACATGACAATTATTTATCAGCTGCATAACCTGTATATCTATAACCAGATACTTTCATAAAAGTAAACCCATAACTATCATCTGAATACTTAATAAAAGCAATTATACTATCAGCCGGAACACCACGGGGAGTGGTTGCAGCTCCTTCAAGAATTTTTCCACCGATAATATCAACTACACATCCTTCATATGCTGTTTGGCTATCACACTCAAATGTACGCTTATCATAATCTACACTACATTTAATTTGTGTACCCCAAAATTCATTATCGATGAACCACATTTCTGTCGGAATATTTGCGGCTGTATTTGAAGTCATAATGCTTACTTTTCCTGTACCATACACATCAGCCCATTCTTGCTGCGCCAATTCCTCCGCATTCATCGACTCTAAATTAGGATTGCTATCACCATTAAATATGGCGTTATATTCATCAACACTTTGTTCAAAAGTAACAGTCCATGTTCCTGCCATCTTTTCAACGGCTGTACCTCCTGGTTCTTCATCTGTTTCCGTTTCACAACTTGTCAATGAAACAGATAAAGCAATAAAAAACATTGAAATATATTTCTTCATAACATTCTATTGTTTATTTAGTTAATGCAACATTAAATAACATACCGGCATAGTCTACTTCAAATGAAACATTACCAGTTACAGGATCGTAAATACCGCCATTTACAGATGAATATGAATCTCCCCAACCTTTTACATAGCCAGTCAATGCTTCAATCGTATTGTCAGCATTCAATTTCATATATCCAGCCAATGCATATGAAGCGCCATAGCCACGTCCTTGGTCATAATAACCTCCTAAATAGTCAGAAATCCAGTAGATACCCGGAGCTGCTTGAGTCAAAGAAACAGAAAAACCGCTATACGATTCAATATTACCACCAGAAGTTCTACTGCCATCAACAATATAAGTACCGGCAATATCCGCAGTTACAGTAGGATCATAAACCGCTACAGTACGAGTTATTGAACTCGGGAATCCATCTTTATTGATGACCGTATAAGTTACGGTATAAATTCCCACCTGGTTTTCATTGACTGGATTAGCTACTTCAACATTACTTGATACATCTTCTGTACCTTCCATTGCAACAACACCTTCATCGGTATAGTTAGAGCCCAGAGGAACTAAAGTTAATGCATCTCCGTTCAATTCCAATGTAACATAGTGTGTTACAACTGACAAATCTTGAGTTGTCTCGTCTTCACATGACATAAATGTCACCGTAGCAAGACATAGCATTAAAATATATAATGTCTTTTTCATAATTAAAAATTTCCGTTTTTGCTTAATTATTTAACATCCCACCATACAGGTGTACTTCCCGGTTTCATTGCAGGAGTATTCTTATTCAAATTTCGTGCGGTTTGAGGATAGAACATACGTTTCATCAGGCCTCCAGCTTCCAAACCGTTACGATAAGGTACAATCATCTCACCTGCGTTGTAAACAGAAGCGTCTTCATAAATTTCTTTACCTGTATATCTTGAAAGAGATGGAACATCTGTACGACGAATTTCACTCCATGCTTCCATATTATCCATATAGAATAAAGCAACCCATTTTTGCATATAAATTAAATTCAGCTTATCGGTAGCTACATCCCAGTCAACATTAGAGCCACTCAAAAATGTTCCCACTCCAGTAATGCCACGTGCATTGAAGTCTGCAACAATTGCCGCTTCATAAGCCGCCTTTGCTCCATTTTCGTCATTCATGAAACGATATTTTGCTTCTGCAATCAAGAATTGAAGATTAGCCTGAGTATACAAATATGCAGGTCGGGTTATACCGCTTTCGTCAAACAATAAATAATTGATGGCACTAACATCCTTATTTTCCCAAGTCTTATTTGTACCGAAGCCTTTCATATCAGCTTTAGCACCAGTCATCTGACCTACATATTCTCCACTTCCTGTAGTCTTGGAAATGGCATATTCAATACGAGGGTCATTAGTAGCAGACATATAAGACACGATAGGATGTGCCGCACAATGGTTACCTGTACCTAATGCATAATAACTAGCATAGAACGGACTACGGTTACCTGCATCGTTAGAATAAATGTCCAGCATTACATTTCCATCAAAGAAATCATTGTCATTGACCAAAGACACAATCTTAGCTTTAACCGAATTGTCCTTGTCATACATACGCATGTACATACGCAAACGAAGTGCATTTGCATAACCGATCCACTGTTTCATATCTTTGTTGAACATCATATCGGTCATGGTCATGTTTTCTGTCTTTTCATTATAAGCCTGTTCTGCTGCATCCAACTCGGCCAAAACACCATTGTAGACAATTTCTCCATCATCCCATTTAGGAGCAGGATTGGAACTTCCTTGCAAAGCTTCAGTATAAGGACAATCACTCATATTGTCAACCAACAATTGGAAAGCGACAGCACGCATCACAGCCAAAGCAAACAAATCGGCCGTATTCGAAGTTTTAGTTTTAATGTCCTCAATATCAGTCAATGCGCCAGAAAAGAGCCGGCTATATGCACCATCAATTGTCTGGCTTGATTCGGTAATGGTCAATTCAGCCAATTCATTGAATTGGTTGGCACCAGGCATTTGATCAAAATATTGCGCAAAAAAACCAGCATAATTAAACATGACATCACAAGATACTGCAACTATAGCGTTTTGTACAGCAGGAAACATCAAGTCAGCCGTAATTGTACCACTTTGCGGATAATTCGGATCTTCATTGATATCCAAATCACAAGAGGTGAACATCAAAGCAGCCGAACATAGTGTTATAAAATATTTTTTCATCGTTTTTCTTTTTTAGAATTTAACCATCACATTGAAACCAAATCGACGAGAACTTGGGTTAGCAGAATACTCACCGAAATTACCTGTCAAGTCATTACCAAAGCTTGTTGTTTCCGGGTCAACAAATGTATTGCTTGAAGGAGTCCACACGAACAGATTATTTCCATAAGCAGAAAGTCGCAATCCTCTAATAACGGTTTTCTTTAACCAATTATTAGGAACATCCCAGCTTAAAACAACAGAACGTAGTTTTATGTATGATTTATCAATCAAGAATCCACTACCCATATCAAGGCCACCATTGTCCCAGAAATTATATATTGTTGTATTATCCAATGGTGTCTTGTTTTCTACATAAGAAATTGAGCCGTCAGCTCCTGTAATTGCATTAACGGAATTAGGTACAATAAATGCATTTCTATCATTATATGCAGTTTGCATTGCATTACCTGTAAAATATGTAATGTCCTTTGTACGAGAAAACATCAAACCACCTTTGCGAACATCAACATCGGCACTTAAACTAATTCCTTTATAAGACAAGGAAGTAGAGAAACCCATCTGATACTTATAATTCATGTCACCTACAATCTTCATACCTTCCGGATCCGCTTCAGGTAAACCTGTAGCTGAATTAACTACAATTTTACCGTCTTCAGTCATCCGAGGTACTTCTGCCTTGAAGACACCAACAGGTTTGCCTACAACGGCATACATACCAGTACCACCACTAAATCCGTAAATCAAAGCTTCTCCACCTAATTCTTCTGGCAAACTGATAACTTCACTCCAGTTCTTGGAGAAATTCCAACCTAAGGTCCATCTGAAATCACGTGTTTCAACCGGGGTTACGTTTACCATCAATTCGACCCCTTTGTTTTGAACCTTACCCAAATTCATCACTTGAGAAGTATATCCTGATGCCGGGTCCATATTCAGAGAATAGATTTGCTTGTCTGTATTACGGTTGTAATATGCAGCATCGAAAGAAACACGATTGTTAAAGAAGGCCATATTCAAACCAACTTCTGTCTCGGTAGTCATTTCAGGGCTCAAGTTATTGCTACCTAACTTGTTACCCAATGTATAGGCATTATATCCAGCTGATTGGAATGGGAAAGAATAGCTACCCCAATATCCTGACGCAGAAGCTTGTGCATACACGGCATTGATCTGGTAAGGAGAAGCATCGTTACCGGTTTTACCCCATGCGGCACGTACTTTACCAAAAGTAATGATGTCTTTTGTCTCTTCCGGAAGCAATTCGGAGAAGATAAAACTAGCTGTAACGCCCGGATAGAAGAAACTTCTATTTTCCTTAGGCAATGTAGAAGACCAGTCATTACGTGCGCTGAATGTCAAATAAAGCAAGTTCTTCCACGAAGCTTCAACCTGACCATAAACACCCATCAAACGACGCAATTGTTCATAAGAAGAAGTGGATGGAGCTTTAGCCGTGTTGCTTAGATTATACCATGTAGGAATAGTCAAATCCGTGATGGCAGAATATTGATAAGAATACTTGCGTTCGTTACCATTAAATCCGACCAATGCGTTAATGTTAAAATCAGCAATTGGCATATTGAAAGTTACCGTTACATCTTGGTTGATTTCACGACGACGGGTAATTTCTTGGGTTACAGAACCTGTTTCACCAATAAATGGGCTGGAGCTTCCCATTGCTGCACCATTGGCTGTATCCGCATAATACAAAGCGTATAGGTTAGGAGCGCCGGTATTTGACTGACCGGTAGTGGTATCCAAACCAAAGCGATATGTAAACTTGAAATACTTCAAAAAGTTGTAATCCAATTGGAACTTACCGTAAAAACGTTCTGCTTCATATTCATTCAGATAATTTTCCAACACATAGTAAGGGTTAGTAACGCCGTATGGGGTATAATAATATCCCGGAGTGTTGAACGGATCACTCAAATCTTCCAAACCGATGATGCTGA
>JAUNQZ010000101.1 GCA_030535915.1 bacterium | reverse complement strand
CCTTTTAGATTTTCTTCTTTTCTTACCTGCGCAATTACATTGTGCAAGATTCAATTTTGTAAAAAATGTAAAAAAAGGTTGCCAAATAGAGATGTGATTTGCTAGAATAATGGTGTGCTTGACGGAGGCGATGTCGTTTACGTCAGATATATTGGAATGTTAAACTAAGGAGTCCTTATATGAAGGCTACACGTAAATCTGGTTTTACGATGATTGAATTGCTCGTCGTTATTACCATTATTGGTATTCTTACTGCTGTTCTTATCCCAATGGTTGGCAATATGATGCTTACCTCTAAGTTGACGGAACTCGGACAGAAGGGTAACAAGATTGTTAAAGCTATGATGATGGTTGAAAATAGTGGTAACATTTACTCTAACTATGTTTGGCCGAAGTCAAATTATGAAGATAGTGATCAGTTGGGTGATGGTGATTCTCCTATGGATCAAAGCTTCTCGACTACGGAAGACTACTTCACTGCGGCATTGCTTCTCACGGAAACCAATCCGCTTACACGCGAAAAGAATAAAATGCTTCAGGGCGTTGGTCCCAACGAACTCGTAGGTGATGGTATGCCTTCGACCATCACGAACAAGATTGAAAAGGACAACTGCTCGTGGACGATTGCACAAAACTTGGGCGGTCGTAGTGCTGTGGCAAAGACGCTTCCCGTTTTAATTTCGAAAAACATTAAGGGTGAAGCATTGCTCAAGATTAAGGGTTCTGACAAGGATATTGAAACAAGCTCTCTCTTGAATGACACCTTGCCTTTCGGTGCTGATGGTTGCGTTGTCGTTGACCTTAATGGCGCATATCGCTCTATGGCGGCAAGTGATATTACAGCACGTGATCTCGTTGGTAAGGATGCTGGCCAGGCTTCTATTGCCGATTATAGCGAAGGCGAGATGACAATTGAATATCTCCAGTCTACAGGTTCTAAATAAGTTTAGGATTTAAACAAATAAAAAACGCCTCGAATCCTCGGGGCGTTTTTTATTTGTGGAATATCAACACGCTTTAAAAGAAGTATTAAAATTGTTTTATTGTCTGAATTTCTCATAAAGAAGGTTTATTTTGCGTTTGCTTTTTAGGGGACTTTTTTGGTATAATAAGGCACTGTCAACTTGCGTAACAGTGTTACAATTAGAAGTAAGGAAAAAGTTATGCCGAATACCGTTCTTATTGGGTCGCAATGGGGCGACGAGGGTAAAGGTAAGATTATCGACGTTTTGACGGCCCAAGCCGATATGATCGTTCGCTATCAAGGGGGCTCGAATGCGGGTCACACGGTCATTGCGGAGGGGAAAAAGCGTGTGTTGCGTTTGGTTCCTTCGGGAATCCTTCATGAAGGAAAAATTTGCGTCATCGGCAATGGTGTCGTGATGAATCCGTTGGATTTAATTGAAGAAATTGAAATGCTTCGTAGCACGGGTATTGAGTGTTTGAATCGCTTGTACATCTCGACGCGTACGCAGATGGTGATGCTCTATCATCGTGCGTTGGATCGTGCGGATGAAGCGGCACGTCCGGAGGGTAAAAAGATTGGTACCACGGGGCGTGGTATCGGTCCTGCTTATGCAGCGAAGGTCTCTCGTACCGGTTTGCGTTGCGGCGATATGTTAACGCCTGAATTCCCTGATTTGGTGCGTGAACAGGTCGAAGAAACCAATGCTAAGTTGGCACAACTCAATGCAGAACCTCTCAATGCTGATGAGATGGTAAAGACTTATATTGATGCTGCAGAGCGCCTTCGCCCGTATATTGTGGATACAATCCCAATGATTCACGAAGCGGATCGTGCGGGTAAGTCGCTTTTGCTTGAAGGCGCCCAAGGCACCATGCTTGACATTGACTTTGGCACTTATCCCTTTGTTACGAGCTCTAACCCCACCTCGGGTGGTGCTTGTATCGGCTCGGGGCTTAGTCCTCGTCGTATTGATCGCGTGGTGGGTGTGATTAAAGCTTACACCACACGTGTGGGCGAAGGACCTTTCCCGACGGAAGATTTTGGAGATATCGGCCGTGAACTCGCAGAGCGTGGCCATGAATTCGGCGCTGTGACAGGTCGTCCCCGTCGTTGCGGTTGGTTCGATGCTGTTGTGGCACGTTATGCACAAATGGTCAATGGCGTTGATTTCTGGGCATTGACGAAGCTTGATGTTATGGATACGATCGCCGAAATCAAGATTTGTGTGGCTTACGAATTGGACGGGAAGCGTATTGAAACCATGCCTGCCTCTGTTGCAGAGTTGGCCCGTTGCAAGCCGATTTATGAAACCATGCCAGGCTGGTTGGAAGAAACTAGCAACTTGACCTCCATGGATCAACTCCCTCCTAAGGCAAAGGCTTACGTGGAGCGCTTGATTGAACTCTCCGGTGGTCGTTTGGGGATTCTCTCCATCGGTCCTGCACGTGAATCAACCGTTCGCGTTGGTATTTAATCGTGTGCATATAGGTTCAGTATGATTCAGCATCTTGCTATCATTATGGATGGTAATGGCCGCTGGGCGAAAGCCCGCGGCCTCGCACGTTCAGAGGGGCATCGCGCCGGAAGTGAACGGGTGCGAGAAGTCCTTAACTATTGTAAAGATGTAGGGATTAAGTATCTCACACTTTATGCTTTTTCCGTTGAGAATTGGACTCGACCAAAAGATGAAGTTGCGACATTAATGTCTTTGCTTTCAATGTATCTTGTTAATGAACTCCCGCTTTTCCATGAGAACCGTATTCGGTTACGTGTGATGGGGCGAATGAGTGATTTACCAGGAAATGTTCAAATGGCGCTCACGCATGTAATGGATGAGACCAAGGGCTATGACCAACATTTAATCCTATGTTTGAGTTATGGTGGTCGTACAGAAATTGCATCTGCCGCAAAGCAAATTGCCGAACGAGTGGTTCGTGGAGAGTTGACCGTAGATGCTATCAATGAGGAGACCGTGGCTCAGTATCTTTATTTGCCAGATGTGCCAGATCCAGAATTGATTGTGCGGACGAGTGGAGAGTTGCGGTTGAGCAACTTCCTTCTTTGGCAGGCAAGCTATGCGGAATTTTACTCTACACCTGTTTGTTGGCCTGATTTTGATCGCGCGGAGTTTGATAAAGCCATTGCGGCTTTTGGTAAACGCGAACGTCGGTTTGGTGGTGTAGAAGCCGTCAAGTAAGCGTATTATGGCTCGTGTTTTGTCCCAACATTTTAGACGTATGACGGAGGCGCCGGTTCGGCGCCTTATTCTTGCTCTAGCTGTACCAACGATTGCCAGCATGCTTATCACGACGCTCTATAATATGGCGGACGCATGGTTTCTTGGGCGTTTAGATACGGCGAGTGTGGCTTCCGTTGGAATTGCATTTCCAGCGATGGCGATTGTGCAAGCGATTGCTTTCTTTTGTGGGCATGGATCAGGTAATACGATGTCTCGCATGCTTGGCGCTAAAGATCTTGTGGGCGCCCGTCGTATGGTCGCAGCAGGATGTGTTTCTGCTTTTGTTGTTGGGGCATTAATTGCAATTGTTGGAATTTGTTGTGGCGCGTGGTTGGCGGAGCTTTTTGGCGCCCCTGAAACATTAAGAAAAACGGCAACAATCTATTTAAAAATTGTACTTTTGGGCGCACCATGGATGTGTACAAGCCTTGCAATGAATAATCTCTTGCGATTTCAAGGTAAAGCTGCGTTTGCAATGATTGGGATTTTGTCTGGCGGCTTGCTTAATATTCTCCTAGACCCTCTCTTTATTTTTGTTTTTGAATGGGGTATTTATGGTGCGGCAATCGCAACAATTACAAGTCAATTTGTTTCTTTCCTGATTCTTTTGACGATGCTTCAACGACATGGAGTGGTTCGGTTTTATTGGTCTTCAATTGCATTTACGCGAGAGGTGTGGCATGAACTTCTCCGTGGAGGAATGCCATCGCTTTTTCGTCAAGGGCTTGGAGCGTTTGCATTTACTGCACTGAATCATGCGGCGGGTGCGTATGGCGCTACAGCTGCAATTGCAGCGATGAGTATCGTTACGCGTATTGTGATGGTTCTTTATTCGGTTGTAATTGGTTTAGGTCAAGGCTTTCAGCCGGTGTGTGGATTCTCTTATGGGGCACAAAAATTCCGTCGTGTTTATGATGCATTTGTTTTTCTTGTATGGGCGAGTGGAATTTTCTTGGGCATTGCAGCGATACCGTGTTGGATTTTCGCAGAATCGCTGATTGCTCATTTTCGCCCCGATGCGGATGTTATTGTGATTGGGGCGAGTGCTTTGCGTTGGCAAATGGCGACACTTATCCTTTCGGCGTGGATTATTCCTTGCAATATGCTTACGCAAACAATTGGCCGGGGAAAGGTTGCCTCTCTGCTTGCAGCTTCAAGACAGGGGCTTTTCTTTTTACCCTTTATTCTTCTGCTCCCATTTCTTTTCGAACTTCAAGGGGTGATTATTTGTCAAGCTTGTGCAGATATTTGTGCGTTTCTGCTGGCGATTCTTGTGACCTCTAAAATTCTCTTTAAGCTTCGCCAATAGAGGATCTATTATCGTTCGCAGACATTAAAAAAAGAGGACCATTACAGTTGTAACAGTCCTTTTTTATTTTAGATAATGTTTGATTTAAAAAGTATCATCATTTCCCAAAGTTTCACTCTTGAGATTGGGTATGTCTCCAAAAAAGAAACACGGCGCCAAATTTTTGTAGAAGTCATTATTATAGGAAATTTTAAGTGTACCATTTGCGGTACTTTGTGGTCCAGAGAGAACAGGATTGTTATTGACTTTGACAGCTGCAACGCCAACATTGACCGTGGCATCATTAATAATTTTAATGGTTGTACCCTCGCCTTCAAAACCGCTACAATAACCTCCATCGTACTCAAATTCAACCATTGCATTAATATTATTAAGTGCATGATTCAAGTCTGCAACAGCATTTCCAGGGACGAGGTGAAATGTCTTGTCATGCGGGCGATAGCGTAACCACATA
>JAUNQZ010000100.1 GCA_030535915.1 bacterium | reverse complement strand
GTCGTTAGACCTAGGACAGATTACCTTGGAATTTAGGCCAAACATTCTTGTGACATTAAAAAATGGCATGAAATACAAGGGTGCACTTATTGAAGAGAAAAATGAAACGCTTCGCATCATGACGCGACCCGGCACAATTATTCCTTTGCTCATTAAAAATATTGAAAGTCGAGAACTCATCAATGTACCCACTATTGATTGATACGCATTGTCATTTTGACGAAGCTACAACCATTCAAACGCAATTAGCCGAGGCGCTCTCTGCCAATGTTAAAGTGATTGCGATTGGCGGAAATGAGAAAATGAATTCCAATGTTGCAGCTTCTGGTACATGGTTTACACAAGGGTTTGATTGGTCTTCGGATCCAACATTACCGATGCCGAAAATCTTGCCTAACCAAGTTGGAGTAGGGGAATTGGGCTTTGATTTCCATTATGAGCAAGGCCCCGAGGCTCTTCAACGGCAATGTAAAAATTTTGAGCGTCAGGCAGAGGTCGCGCGAATTGCAAATTTGCCTATTGTCGTTCATACGCGTGAAGCCGATGAGGTAACATACGAGGCTTTAAAAGCGGCGGCCTTGCCTGCAACAGGAGTGATTCATTCGTATACGGGAGATATTCCTTTTGCTCGAAAGTTACTTGATTTAGGATATTATATTTCCATTTCAGGGATTGTCACCTTTCGAAATGCAGAGATGCTTCGCGAGACGGCTAAATATATTCCAGAGGATCGCCTGCTGATTGAAACGGATTCGCCTTATCTAGCGCCTGTCCCCTTGCGTGGAAAGGTTAATCGACCGGTGAATGTGCGTGTGACAGCAGATTTCATCGCGGCATTGAGAGGATGCTCAAAAGATGCTTTTGCGGCAATGACGACCACCAATGCTGCGCGTTGCTTTAAACTCGAATTATAAGAAGAGATATTTCTCATGGCACGCGTACTTATTACAGGAGGCAGTGGGCTTTTAGGACAAGCTTGCGTGATAGCCTTTCGAGTTGCGGGGCACGAAGTCTTTGCACCTACGCATGCGGAATATGACTTGACATTTGATACTGTTATTGATGCTTTAATACACACGATAAAACCAGATGTTATTTTGAATTGTGCTGCACAACGAAACCCTGACCTTTGTGAAACTGCATCACCAGAAGTATTAGCATTAAATGTTGCGCTTCCACAACGCTTGGCTCGTTTTGGGATTCCAATGATTCACATCTCAACTGATTATGTTTTTAATGGCACCCAAGCTCCCTATGAAACAGATGCACAACGCAAGCCTCTTAATATGTATGGTCGTCAAAAGGCGGATGCAGAGGTGGCGATTGAAGATTTGGAACATGTTGCAATACTTCGTTTGCCAATTCTTTATGGTCCCGTAGAAGATTTGCGTCAATCAGCGGTGACAGTACTTGCTGCAAATTTGCTTGCGGCAAAGGGAGAACCCGTTTTAATGGATAACCTTGCTGTGCGCTATCCAACTTTAACAACCGATATTGCACAACAACTGTTGGTTATGGCACCATTGGTGGGCAAAACGCTACATGGTATTTTTCATTATTCTGGAGAAGAGCCAATAACAAAGCATCTTATGGCTCTCCATATGGCGCGTATTCTTAAGTTAGACCCCGCAATGTGTGTACCCAATAATCAAGCGCCAACAGTTCCTCGTCCGTATGATTGTCATCTTTCTTCAAAGCGTCTTCAACAACTTCAACTTTATGTTCCTCCAACTACATTTATAGATGCATTACCCCTTGTTCTAAATGGACCAAAAGAGGAATAAATGCTTCAGATGATTAAGAACTTTTTTTATAACGATATTGAATAAAAAAAGATTGCTTTTTAATTTTGGTTTTGATATTATTTATCCCACTTTGCGCTGATTTGAAAGTCCTCCAGCTTGCGGGCGCAAAGGCGATTATCGCTGTACGCTAAAAAGGAGACACTCAGGACAACCTGTGGAAAGAGCGACGGCATCTCAGACTTGAGAGCTGTCGTTTTTTGTTGTCTGAGGATTGAAAGGTTGAGAAAGATGAGTAAATTAAACGCACGTCATGTTTTTACTTCAGAGTCGGTTTCTGAAGGACATCCTGATAAAGTTGCAGATGCAATTTCTGATGCGGTTTTAGACGCATGCCTTGCATTAGATGACCGTGCTCGTGTTGCTTGTGAAACGGCTTGTGGTACAAATCTTGTTGTGAATTTAGGTGAAATTACATGCCGTAATTTCGAGACTTTAAATACCAAAGCGATCGCTTCTAAAGTGATTGAAAAAATTGGTTATGATGATCCTTCGGAAGGTTTCTGCTATCAAGATTTTGCCTATGTAAATAATCTTCATGCGCAGTCGCCAGACATTAATCAAGGTGTTGATCGTGCGGATCCTGAGAATCAGGGCGCAGGCGACCAGGGTATGATGTTTGGTTATGCAACAAATGAAACAGAGGCTTATTTGCCCGTTTCCGTTATGGCTTCCCATCGGATATTAAAAGACTTGGCAACGCTTCGTCGTTCTGGCGCGATTGATTACCTTCGTCCAGACGCTAAGGCTCAGGTTTCTGTTCTTTATGATGCGGGGAAACCGCAGGCGATTACAACGGTTGTCTGCTCTCATCAAACAAGAGATGTCGTGGAAGCGCGCATTCAAAAGGATATTGAAGCTGCCATTCGTGAAACCCTTGCGCCAACGGGTCTTTTGACGAATGAAACGATTTTCCATATCAATCCAACGGGACGATTTGTAATTGGTGGACCGGCTGGCGATTCTGGTCTTACGGGGCGAAAGATTATTGTTGACACGTATGGTGGCGTTGGTTCACATGGTGGTGGTGCGTTCTCCGGGAAGGACCCCTCTAAGGTGGATCGTTCTGCGGCGTATTATGCGCGCTACGCAGCTAAAAATATTGTCGCAGCAGGATTGGCCTCAAAGTGTGAAATCCAAGTTGCTTATGCTATTGGTGTAGCGGCGCCGATGAGTATCAATGTCTCAACTTACGGTACAAGCACAATTGCAGAAGAGAAAATCGCGGAAATGTTGCTCTCTGGAAAAATCTTTGACTTTCGTCCCGCTGCATTGATTCGTGATTTGGACCTTACGCATCCTAATGGTTGGAGTTACTCCGAATGTTGTAATTATGGTCATTTCTCACATGCAAATGCGCCTTGGGAACGCTTGGATCGAATGGATGCAATTCGCGAGTATATGAAGTAGTTTTACTTTTAAAAGTATAATTTTAGTGCTTTTAATTAAGACTCATTTTGATACAAGAAAGGCTCCGTGAAGGAGCCTTTCTTGTATCGATTAAAATGTAAATTGTTTTTACTTAATGGTGTAACGCGTTGCTTTGGATAAAGCTTTCCAAAGGTCTCGTGGCGTTTCGGCATTAATAAGAGCCTTCCGATTTGCTTCTTTGAGAAAGGCTTCGGTTAAACCTGCAATAAGACGAATATAAAATGCACTTACAGCAGAAGGAATGGTTACTAGAAAAACAATATTTACAGGCGTTCCGTCACTATCCCATGCGAAGGGTTCTTTGCTAACACCGCAAGCAAGCGTTAAGGAGCCACCTTCAACACTGCGGACATGGGGGAAAGCAAGATTATTATCCATGGCCGTAGAGAGCATAGATTCGCGTTCCAATGCGGAGACAATTAATTTATCAGCATGGGAGATGAAGCCTTCCGATTCCATTTTCCCCGCGAGGATTTCAATGGCATCTTGTGCATTTCCTGCAAGAATATCTGGAACCATTAGAGCTTCAGCAGAGAATCGCGAAATTCCGCTTTTACGGGGATCATTTCGAGAAGGCGGTGCACCGACCCATTGAGGAGCATCAATTTCTTCAAAGAGAATGCGTGCACATCCAGGACAGTGCTGAATGCTTTTGCATTGGCGAACCGCTTGAATTTGGCTGACGGGTAAACGCATGCCGCAAACAGCGCAACAACCATTGTGAACGGGCGCCATGATGATATGGTCGCGATTGGCAAGGCGTTGAACATAACTTGAGAGTGGCACTGGAAGTTCGTTTAATAATGTATCGATGGATTCATTTAAACGAGAGAGGTGAGCACCATCACCAGTCGCGCGATGCTCATCCTTAACAAGAATGAGGTCTTGTAACTGGCACAGCATATTAACTGTACTTTTCATAGGACAACAAATATAAAATGAAAGAAAACTAAAAAGCCGGCAGTAATAAACTGCCAGCTTTAAAATAAAACCTTTAGAACCGCTGCATCGAGAACGAATGAAGCGTGTTTCCAGTAGGTTCAGAACCATCCGGCGAACAAGCTTGATTCTGCATGGTAAACCAAAGCATAATGCCGATGACGACCGCGGCGGCAGCGGCAATAGAACCAATGATGGTGAAAATTTTCAAAGCACCAGATTCCGCTTCAACAGGTTGCACGCCCATCATAGGTGTAGATGGCATGTCATCCAACGACTCAAGTGTTTCAAGATTCTCAAGGCCATCTTCTGTTGCTGCGGGCGTTGCTTCAGGCGTTACAGGCTTTTTAAGACCAAGTGCTGGCTTCTTGATTGAAAGGCCTGCAGGACGTTTGTTTAATTTGATCGTCTTATCCTCTTCACCCGCAGGTGCTGCGGCTGCCATTGGTGCAGAGGGTGTTGATTTACCTGCTGCAGCAGGAGCCGCGGCACGCTTCAACTTAATGGTTTTTTGCGTTGTATTTGAAAGCGGAGTATTGGCCTGGATGCCGCCAAGAACGGAATCAAGCGCAATACGTGCCGTTTTAGATTTGCTGGCCTGTGCATCTTCACCCGCGGGTGTTGCGGTTTGACTAATCGGCTTCAACCGAATCGTTGTTGCCTCTTGCGCGTTCATTGGCGCAGAGGTTAATTCCGGCGGAAGTTCAATACGAGAGGTCTGGCGTTTGGCTTGCTGTGCGGCATCTGTTGTAACCTTGACCTCAGGCGTAGGTGCTTCAACCTTGACCTCAGGCGTATCAACTTTT
>JAUNQZ010000099.1 GCA_030535915.1 bacterium | reverse complement strand
TGCAAGTACTTTTTTCAAAAATTTTTAACTTTTTCACAAACCATTGATTTTTCAATACAAAAACATTCAAGAAAAAGCAGGGCGTTTATAAAATTTTCTTTTTAGCACCTCTCGCTGCGTCAAAAATTGTGTATTTTTTAAACTTTGTTGATTTTCTATCAAAGCAGCACTAAAACACAATTCATTGTATAATTACTAGTATCAGACCCACTACTTATAGTGATTTTTGTTCTAAAAACCCATCGATAAGTACTGACACAGTTCTTCGCAATACTCCAAATGATCAACAATGAATTCCAATTCATTCTCCTTTTTAATGGGCTTTGAAAGGTTTTTTAAAAGTATAAATTTAGCATGCGTTGGTATTTTATCTTTTAAAGCCCTTTTATTTTGCAAGAGATAATCTTAATGTTCTAATTGTTTCTTAAATCCTAATTGGCGTCTTTCTTATTGTTCTTTAGACGTTTTAAATAACCTGAATAGACATCCTCCTCAAAGTCATGCCTACGAATCTAATACTGCTCGTGCGATAAAACAAACAAAATAATGTTAGATACATTTATCATTGCGTGTATGATTAATCGCATTGACAAACAATCAAACTCTAACGGTTTGCGCTCTGACAAATCGATACGCACTCGTTTATTATTTATATAGTATTTACGTATGCGTTTGGATTGTAAAGAGAATAAAGCCATGCTTCAACATCTCTTGCATCTTAACGTTTAAGGGATGCTACATTTTCTTCAACGGCATTTTATGAAGACAAGTCTCTTTATTAGGCAATTTCATCGTTTTATCCATTAACATCATCCTCTCTCCTTCTTTGTGATCCCAGTGTTTATCCTTTATATCGTGGTCATATTCCTTAAAAACCACATGATGAAGTATAAAACAAATGTTGACAAATAAGTATAAAAGGAGGGAAATAGACGTTGAGGGGTAAAGTCGCAATCAAGGGTCGATAGAGAAGATTATAATCAAGGGTAAGGGTTGGCGGTTTAAGAGTAAGGTTTGGCGGTGTTATGTGCGGTGTTAAGTATCGTTAAGAAGCAAACTAAAAACGCATGGAGGCGAGAGCTTCCATGCGTAAAAGAATTTGTCGAGGCTATAAGCCGAGTTCTGTACCCTTGCGGGCGTCAATCATTTAACTAAGCACCCAACCCGCGGATAAGAATGGTACGAGCAGTACCTCTCCGCCTATTTGGGCTTGCTCTGGGAGGGGTTTACCTTGACACGCGTGTTTTCACACTTCGCCGGTGAGCTCTTACCTCACCTTTTCACCCTTACCACCGAAGTGGCGGTTTATTTCTGTGGCACTCTCCATCTAGCTGTTTTGCACAGCTACCACCGACCATTACAGTCGGTCTCCCTGCTCTATAGAGTCCGGACTTTCCTCTTGGGGTCACCCGAAGATGCCCCAAGCGATTGACCACCTCGACAAAAGTGAAATTAGTAGAGGATGCGACCACAAGCAGGGCAACGCACAATTTGTGCATCAGCCTTTTTATCTGCGTGCAACACTGTCTGCGTAACGGAGGGCGGCTGAACGAGGTTGCAGCCCGTGCAAACACCATCCGCACGATTGTAAGGAACAGCACAAGGCCAACGGGTCAAACGCAAACGATTGTAGTAGCTCAATTGTTCTGCAGGGACCGTTGCTGCGATAGCATCACGCGTCGCGGAGACACTTTCAACAGCAGCTTCAACTTCCGCCTTACGCGCTTCAATTGCGGTAAGGATTTCCTGAACGGCGACATCTTCTTCAGCTTCGAATGCACGCGCCTTTTCGAGTTCGCGTTCGGTTGGGGTCAATGCATTTGCAGCGCCATCAAGAGCAGCTTCTGCAGCGGCGGCAGCGGCGGATGCCGCGGCGTGTTCAACCTGAATCGCGTCAAGCCCGCGAATGCTGGTCATTCCCATAGAATTGCGTGCGGCACGATCCATTGCATCGCGTTGACGCGACATGTCGTGGCGGAAACGCTCAACTTCGCGTTCTGCTGCGATGTTCGCTTGGACAGCAGCTTCAACGAGATTACGAGCCTTTTGCAAACGATCCTTTGCTTCAGCACGACGCTGAGGGAGAAGGGTCTTCAATTCACGCTGAAGGTCACGAAGACGATTGTCTTCGTCTTGAAGCGCGAGGAGTTGTGTAATATCCATAATTTTTCCTTGTTAGTCTTAAAATTGTTAATCGTAAAATTAAAAGTAAAGGTCGCGTTCGCCGGCACGAATACGATCGAGACGGCGGAGGACTTCATCGTGCAATTTGGGTTCGAGTTTTTCAACTTCCTTTGCAATGAGTGCTTCGCCCTTTGCACGGGTTTCGGGAGAAGCATAATCCCAAAGGTATTCAGCTAAAGTAACGAGTGCATTGGGCGTACAAAAACGACCAATAAAGCCAGGGATTGCATATTCCATAAAGTGTTCACCCGTACGACCTAAACGGTAACAGCTCGTACAGAAGCTTGGAATATAACCACCCTCAAGAATTTCCCCCATCACTTCATCCAAGCCACGGGTATCCCCCACTTGGAATTGTTCACGGTTAAGGGTCTGGTCACCCTCATTGCGTTTCTCTTGATAGCCACCGATTTCAAGCTTCGTACCGGCATCAATTTGAGAAACGCCAAAAGCCAACACTTCACGGCGAAGTTCAGCAGGTTCTCGCGCCGTCATAATGAGTCCTGTGTACGGCACTGCGAGACGCAAAATCGCAACGAGACGCTTATACTGCTCATCGGTCACTTGATACTTCAAGTTGAGATCGACCCCTTCCGCAGCTTTAATGCGAGGGAAACTCAAAGTATGCGGACCCACGCCAAACTTCTCTTGCAAATAACGCGCATGGGTTACCATCGCGAGCACTTCAAAGCGCCAATCATACAACCCGAAAAGCACCCCTAAGCCCATGTCATCAATCCCGGCACGAAAAGCACGATCAAAGGCATTCAAACGCCACATATAGTGACCCTTCATCGTGTTCGCGGGATGCCACTCAGCATAGGTCTTTTTGTGATAGGTCTCTTGGAAAATCTGATACGTCCCAATGCCGGCTTCTTTCACGATGCGGAAGCCTTCCTCATCGAGTGGTGCAGCATTGATATTGACACGACGAATTTCACCATGACCTTTTTTCGTTGCGTAAACCTGACGCACGGTCTTTGCAATGTATTCCGGAGAATAGATAGGACTCTCACCATAAACGAGAATCAAGCGCTTATGACCGATATCTTCAAGCGCATGTACTTCACGCGTAAGTTCATCCTCCGTCAACGTGTGACGCACTGCAGAGGAGAGCGATTTACGAAATCCACAATACTTGCAATTGTTAATGCAATAATTCCCCACATAAAGGGGCGCAAAAAAGACAATACGATTGCCGTAAACGTCACGCTTCAATTGACGCGCCGCTTCAAAGATTTCTTCAACAAGTTCAGGCGATTCAGCCGCCAAGAGTACTGCGGTTTCTTCCACCGTCAAAGCCTCTTTGCGCATACTTTTTGCAATGACCGCACGCACCGCGTCGGCATCTTCCTTCATGCCGGCAACGAGCGCTTCAAGCTTCGCATCATCAATAAAGTCAACAGCATCCGCAGGGAGCTGAATCTCATTTGGGTTCATTTTCATCTCTCTCTCCTTTGCCCGAGTATGCCTTTTCTCCTAATGAGACGTGCCGCACACTACCATAAAGCAAAATGTCCCCTTATAATACACTTTACACCTTATAATATGCAAGTATTATCCGTTTTAACCCTCCGTGGCGCTCCTTATCATTGCGTCATAAAATGTGATTAAAGCCTTATTTTATCTATGTTTGGTCCTCACAAACAGAAACATACATATATAAAAAAATCTTCCGCTAGCAAGGCTCTCGAAAATTGATTCGCGTACTTCAGACATAAGCCATTAGGAGACACACCTCCCCTTCCCCTTCACAAAGCAAAAACACCCCCAGCAGTGGAGGTGTTTTCATTTTTTTAAGAAGAATAATTTTTAGAAAGGCGGCTCCGACTGTTTGCGTTCAGGTAAAGCCAACACTTCGTACGGGAAAGCAACGAAGAATGCCGCACCCAAAATATTCCCCATCGTCACCCAACCGAGATTATTCAAATAACCCAAAATCGTAATTTCGTGACCACAAGGATTCAACAACGCCACGCCGATAATCCCCATATTTGCAATGCTATGCTCAAAGCCACACACCATGAAGATAAAAACACACCAAATCGTCATAATGAGCTTACCCGACTCACTCTTCATGCGAAAATAACACCAAATCGCCAAACACACGCAAACATTACAAAGAATCCCACGCAAAACCATCGCCAAGGGAGAAAGTGCAATCTTCGCCGCCGCTGTTTTTGCAAAATAAGACGACACCGCCTCAACCCCCGTTGCACCCGAAAAATGATACAACGCAATCGTAATCCAAACACCAATAAGATTACCAATCCAACAATACGACCACAAATGAAACGTCCGTCTCCACGGCACCTTACGCGCCAACGAAGCCGACGAAAGAATCAGATTATTCCCTGTAAAAAGTTCGCATCCCGCCATCACCGCAAGACTCAACGCCGCCGAGAATGCAATCGCCGCAGGCAAACGCGATGCTGCACCCATTAGCGGCTCTAAATAACCACCCACACTCATCGCAACCATACCACCCAAAGTGATAAACAGCCCCGCCACCATCGACGCAGCCATATACCCAAAAGGCGAAACCTTAAACAGCTTAACCTTCGCCCGTGCAGAATGAATCAAATTATCACAAGTCTCTAAATACATCTTTATTTCCTTGAATAAGCCACCGCTAATAAACCCCTATTTTACACGATTTTACAAAAAGATACCACCTTTTTTATTTTATATTTTCACTTTGAATCTTGCACAATGGTATTGCGCAGGTAAAAAAGACGAAAATCTAAAAAGAACCCAAAAAGAAAAGAGAAGAAGAAGCACCTACCCACGCCCCTCCTACACGAAAGGCCACATTTATGAGAATTCGACAACTGTTC
>JAUNQZ010000019.1 GCA_030535915.1 bacterium | reverse complement strand
ACGCGATTTGAGTCAAATAGAGAACCAATTTGATTCAAATCGGTTTACAGTTTCAATCAAATTGAATCTTGGAAGCTTGTCACCCGAAAAAGGATTGAATCAAAAAGCGCTCTAAAAGGTCTGAGGACCTTTCGCGTTTTCAGTGATTTACATCGGAAATAAGGAAGGAGGGTACACATCAGCGTATGTGCTTTTAAACACATCCGCTTGCGAAAAATAAAACAAAGCAGTATTAACGCGTCAATCGATCATACGCAGCATTAATTGCAGACATACGATTTGTGGCTTCTTTAATCATGGAAGCGGGGAGACCTTGCGCTTGGAGGCGGTCGGGATGGAGTTCTTTTACCTTTTGGCGATACGCGCGTTTAATCTCTGCGGCGGTTGCATTACCAGAGAGTCCCAAAAGCGCGAGGTCTTCTTCTCGCGAGGGGATATTCGCACGAGGTGTTGACTGGCGCTGATGCCGTTGCTGGGAACCATACGTATTTTGCTGATGGAAGGAATAGAAGGTCGATTGTCCGAGGAGCATTTCGACGAGGACTCTCGGCAATCCAAAGACCGAAGCCGCTCGCCAAAGAAGGTTTAATTTCGCAGGAGAAATCGTACCTCCATCCATGCGTGCCATTTGGACTAACGTTTGAAATGTTGCAAAGCGGAACTCAAATGAATAACGCGAAACATTAAATTGAATTAATGCATCCTCAAACGCATTTGGATCATCTTTTGCTCGCGTAAAAGCATCCTTCGCGATGGAACGTTCTTCTTCATTAAGTTCATATTCACGAAAGAGTCTTTCAACAAAATTGATTTCCGCCTCTGTTACTCGACCATCGGCCTTTGCAATGCGAGCAACTAGCGCCATGAGGATGGTCATGTAGCGCTGACGCGCGGCCTGACTTTGACGATACTGACGTTGTTGGCGTTGGCGACGCTCCTCCTCTTCATTAACAAAAAGCGGGCGAATCCAATACACCCAAATGAATCGGACAAGAAGAAAAATAAAAAGTGTATTCAGTAGCGTTGCCATACATTAACCATTGGAGGCAAGGCCATCTTCAAGGCGTTGCTTCATATCAAATTCAGAAATCGCACCAAAGAGTTCGTCGAGTTCTCCCTCCATCACACGATCAAGCGAATAAAGCGTTAATCCAATACGATGGTCTGTCAAGCGATTCTGAGGGAAATTATAAGTACGAATGCGTTGGCTACGGTCACCACTTCCACGCAATGTCAAACGCGTTGCTCCAGCCTTGGCTTCTTCTGCTTGACGACGAGCATCAAGAATACGCGACTTCAATACCGCAAGCGCCTTTTCTTTGTTACGATGCTGTGAGCGTTCATCTTGACATTGAGCAACAAGTCCTGTTGGCAAGTGTGTAATACGAATCGCTGAATAGGTCGTATTCACACCTTGACCGCCATGCCCCCCTGCACAGAAAATATCAATACGCAATTCCGATTCTGGAATCACGAGGTCGTCTTCTTCATCAGCTTCTGGGAGAACGACCACCGTTGCTGCAGAAGTATGTACACGGCCTTGCGCTTCTGTAACAGGCACGCGTTGAACACGATGTCCGCCACTTTCAAAACGGAAGCGTCCATACGGTTGATCTCCGCCAGAAATAGAGAAAATCACTTCCTTATAACCGCCAAGGGTATTCTGCGAAGCATCCATTACAGAGATTGAATAGCCATGCATTTCACACCAACGCGAATACATGCGGAAAAGATCTCCAGCAAAGAGCGCGGCTTCGTCTCCGCCCGTTCCTGCTCGAATTTCCACCATCGCATTATGATCATCCAATGGATCCACCGGCAAAAGGGCACGCATCAAGCGTTCTTCAACCTCTGGCAAGGCTGCAGTTGCAGTTGCGAGTTCCTCTTGCGCCATTTCTCCCATTTCGGGATCTGCAAGCAACTCTTGTGCGGTGGCAATATCGTCCGTACACTTAAAGTAAGCTTCTGCAGCGGCAGCAATCTTACGCAAAGCCGTATGTTCTCGCAACACTTCACGATAACGGGTACGATTTCCCGTAACGGCAGGGTCCGAGAGTTGTGCTTCTAAACGGTCAAGGGCAGCTAAACGCCCCGCAAGTGCCTGACGATCAATCATCTTTGCAGCCTTTATTTTAAGCGTGTGTAGAATGATTCAACCACCACACACAAAAAACGCTTAAACACGCGTTGATTAGAAAAAAGCCGGCCCTACGCAATGCGCAAGCCGGCCTTTAGACGAAATACGCTTCGGCTTATTTCTTGCCGTAACGCTGCATGAACTTATCAATGCGGCCTTCGGTGTCCATAACGGTCTTCTTGCCCGTGTAGTAGGGATGGCAAGCAGAGCAAACGTTGCAGGACATCGTCTTCACCGTGGAGCGGGTCTGGATAACATTACCGCATGCGCAAGTGATCGTTGCGTCTTCGTACTTGGGGTGAATGTCTTTCTTCATGATTTAAAGCCTTTCTTTCCTCGAAAAAGTCCCAACAATATATCAAAGTCTCTTTGCCATGTCAAGCAATAATAAAAGAGAACGAAAAAAAGTTCCTTTTCCCTTCCTTACCGATGCAGACAACGACACGACCGCTGTTGGTCGATCTTTAATGCTGGCACCGCTTGTTTACATGCATCTGTTGCAAAGGCACATCGAGGCGCAAACGCACATCCCATAGGGAACTTCCCTGGAGGAGGGACTGTACCAGGGATATCTTGGAGGTGCGTCTTCTCTAATCGCAAACTTGGCACGGCAGCAAGGAGCCCTTCCGTATAGGGATGTCGAGGATGCGGCAAGACCTCCGTTACAGGGCCTTGCTCAACAATTCGTCCAGCGTACATCACATAGAGGCGTTGCATATAACTTGCGACAATTCCAAGGTTATGCGTAATCAGCAATAAAGCCATGTGACGTTCTGTTGCCAAGCGATCCATCAACCCCAAGATGCGACGCTGTGTGGTTACATCAAGAGCGGTAGTCGGTTCGTCTGCAATCAGCAATTTCGGGTTTGCGGCGAGCGCCATGGCAAGCATCACGCGTTGACATTGTCCACCCGAAAGTTCACATGGATACGCATCCAATGCACGCACAGGATCCGGTAAGCCAACATCCGTCAGCAGCTTTAAAATCTCTTCCCGCTGCGCCGTACGAGACATCTTCGGCAAGACTTCTCCAATCTGTGTACGAATCTTTAACACCGGATTAAGCGAAGCCATGGGATCTTGAAAGACATAAGCAATCCCTTGTCGACGAATCGCTTGTAACGACGCGCGATGTTCCACAAGATTTGCACTTCCATCAAAGGTTATCGACCCTTTTAGAATGGCTCGGTCCGTGGGCGGTAGTGCCGTGATGCTCAAAGCCGTTACCGACTTTCCGCAACCCGATTCACCCACGAGCGCAACGCGTTCTCCAGGAAAGACCTGCAATGACACATCAGGAACAGGCGTAACCTCCCCTCCTGGCGTCTTAAAGGTCACCGAGAGATGATCAATTGAAAGCAATGGCTCCGTCATTGACATAAACACTCCTTTACACCGTCATATCAAGGTGTTCACGCTCGGCTTCACTCGTTGCTTCACGAATCGCCGCAGTGCCTCGATCCGATGTGTCAAAGGACACACCACTACGCGCAATAAGTAAACGCACCATCGTTGGCACAGGCAATGTTGTCGCTAACGAAAGCACAATGATTGCATTAAAGAAAACTTCATCCAAAAGCCTCAATTCCAAGGCCACGGCGGCAGCAGCAATCGTTGCCGAAAGCTGAGGCACGGTCATCAACCCCGCACAAACGCCTTGGCGATTACCAAACCCAGAGAGACGCATGGCTAACCAACCACTCATCACTTTACTGAAAACCAAACCGATTACCGTTGCTCCAGCAATGAGTAAATTACGCGTTGCGGAAGCACCTTCTCCAAGTCCAAAGAGAACGCCAATGTCAGCCTTAAAGCCAACACTCAAGAAGAGGAATGGCACCATCAATCCAAAGCCTACCGCCTCAAGCTTATGATGGATATTGTCGTGTTTAGGCAACATTGAAAGTTGAGTCTCAAGCGCATCCTCATCCGCCTTACGGAAACCCGGTGTACGCGCAATCGCCATACCCGCCACGAAGGCCCCCACAATAAGGTTCACACCAATGAGTTCACCTGCCAAAACAATCAGCAATACCACGAGCACAAAGAATGTCACCTTTGACTCGTCACCCTTCGGCAGGAACCATTCCACGGCTCGCCAAAGGAAGGGCACCAAGAAGAGAACACTCACCACAAAGAGAATAATCACCGCGATGAAGGCAATCGTAAACCATCCCGCACCCATCCACGAGAAGTCCACATGATTCAGCAACGAAATCCCCGTTGTCATCGAAAGATCGGGATGCATAAAGACTTGCAACTGCACGCACACCGCAAGCAAAATCAACGACAGAATATCCGTAATCACCGTTGACGACAAAACCGCAATCCCAAAACGCGACCGCACAAGTCCCATTTCACGAATCACAGGAAAAACAATGCCAATCGAGTGAGAAGCAAAAAGCGAAGCATACACCCACGCACTAATTGGATTGGTCTTATCAAAGAGCCAATAGACCAAATAACCCGCCGCCGCTGGTAATGCAAAGGTCAAAATTGAAAGCGATGTCACCGCACGCTTTTCATTGGCTAACATGCGCAAATCCGTCTCCACCCCAGCCAAAGCCATGAGGAAAACCAACCCGAGGAAACCCAACGCATCCACAACTCGAAGCAAATCCGCCCCCGAGACGCCCGAATCAATAAAATTAGCAATCGAAGTGAGCACATGTAATCCATGTGGTCCAATAAGAATACCACACGCCATAATCGCCACCACCGCCGGCACATGCCAACGACGCACCATCGCTGGCACAATTGCAACTAACGCCATTAAAACTAAAAATGCAATTAAATAAGTTAATTGATCCATTTGGACCTCCGCTTTATATTCTTTTATAATAAACTGAAAATTAAAAGCGTATCGTTTACTTCAATCGTAAGAGATAGCCTGAGGTTTTATAGATGGCTGTAACCGAAACGCTCTTTGCGTCCGTCGGAATCGTTAAGAGAATATCCGCAACGCAATCGGTTCGTTCTTCACCATTGATAAGAACCTTCCACGCCACGACCTCTGTCGTACCCGTAGGATAGAGCAATGTCTGACCACCCGCAGGCAACGATGTTGCACCGGTGCAACCCTCATAGGTAATCGCAATCAAAGCCACATCATCAAAGACCGCTGTAAAGGTTGTATCCGCTTCAACCGTAAAGACATTCCCCTCGGCAATCGTGGTCGCATCATTGACACGCCATCCCTTAAAGGCCTTACCTGCAACAACCGGCGAGCCAAGATTAATCTCACCCTTCGGCACTGTCACCGTCTTCTCGTCTGCTCCAATCTTCAAGGTCACCGTCACTCCCGTTCGTTCCGAAGGAATCAAAGGACGACAGGTCACACGCGCATTATGAACCCCGTCAGAATACGGCACCGAAGCAAAAAGTGTCAACATTCTCTCATCGCTATAATTTGCGTGTGGATAAGAACCATCAGAATAGACAAGAATTCCAGCAGGCGCTTCTGTTTCAGATTCTTCAATCCATTCGCCATAATTGCCCAAAAGGCCATAAAATCCCAGCGAGGTCTTCCCCGCAGCGGTCACGACGCCGGGAACAGTGGTATCCGTGTCAGTTTTATTACAAAGCACATTGACAGTATTCACTTGTCCATCCGCTGTATAATAAGCACCTGTTTGAACAAATGTCATTTCGGTTGTATAACCCACCAAGGCCGCAATTTCACATTGCATTTGCGAAGGGAGTTCTGAAAAGACCTTCTTGTCTTTGAAAATTTCATTCAATTTTTCCATGATTGTATTCGCGGCGTCTTTTGTAGCAACTGCCGCAGGTGCGGCTTCAGGTTTTTTTGTAATACCCTCCGTGCCATCAATTTTCTCTCGCTGAGACTCCGTAAGTTCTGTCACCGCAAGATAATAAGGCGCTTGCTCCCGATAGGTCGAGAGGACGCGATGATTCGTATAAAAGATAGTTTCATCACCATTGAGGGTCTCCGATATCTTCTTCGGATCCACACGAAGCAACGCCAAATGCTTCCCATCCGTCAACAAAGTGCTCGAGTCCTCCGCCTCAAAGTCAATCGTCTTCTCCTCTAAATCAAGCACCACCTGTTCTGCCACAGTGAGCGCATCAAAGGTATACTTGTTTCCCGCCAAGATTACCGAAGCATCCGCTGTCGTATAACCAAAGGGAAGCGTCTCGCCAAAGGTTGGCAACGTTTGCGTAATCCCAGAACCACTTTCAGCTTCATAAATCGCCGTATAAATGACGGTTCCAGCATTCATTTCCCCAACGGTAATTTCTGTACTTCCATTTGTGGCAAGATTATCACGCCACCATTTCACGGTGTAACCATTAATTTCAGGTGCCGTAAGTTTTAATGTCGCCCCTGCGGTATAATACCCATCGCCCAAATGTGTTCCACTCTTCACTTCAACGGTACCGCCATAAACCAACACACGCGGATAGGTGTCATACGACGCCGTAAAGGTCACCACACTTCCTAAAGTTAATTCATCTGTCGGCGTAAAGGTCAACGCATGTGTGACTGAATTTTCTGTAACCATAGATTCCAATGATGATGGATACGCCCACGCATTAAATGCCGAATATTTTGTTGGCAGCGTGGGTGTAATTTCAACCGTCTCATCGATTGCACACTTTGGTTTAGAGGAGGTCCCACCCTCCACCGTGATTGTAACAAATTTCTTATAAATGTAATTAATCGTTACATTCCCTACCGGCATCGTAAAAGAAACCGTTGTACCCTCTGACGCAAGCGTCACTTCTGGAGACACCTCCACTGCATAAAGCTCCGTTCCATCCGTTGGTGTTGGAAGCGTAAATGTAATCGTGTCTCCAACTTTTCCTGTTTGAGTTAAACCTTCCTGCGTTTCGCCATTTAATTGTACCGTCACCGTAAAGGTTGCACTTTCTTCAGGCGTATAAATCAAACGCGCCCCAAGATAACCATTGGCTGCAATATTTTTATTCTCATTCGAGAGAGCAAACGCAAGACTCTCTCCATCCGTAGAATACGTCTGAGAAGCACACCCCCCCATATACACGCCTTCTTGTGTAATCTCGGCAACATTCCCATACATATCATACGCGCCATGCTTCGACGAAGCCGTCCCCAACCACGGCCAAGCTGAAAGCTCAGGCAAAACCAAAAAACCAGGCCAATCCTCCGGGTTCACACCTGACGAATACAGCTCAACCCAACCATCAAAAGGTTCATAATAAAAGCCGTTTCTAAAATTATACCCGATGGGCGTCGCGCCTTGTAAATCATCCTTACTCTCTGAACGCGGTTGAATATCCCCAGCATAATCTTTCTTCCATTGCGCCTGCGTGGGGAGGCTCAAAAGAGGATGCTTTTCATTATCAAGCGAAAATGTGGGTGAAGAACTTGTTACCGTATAGTTTGCTGCATAAGCAATCGCATCACCCTCTGTTTTAGAATTCGTCCATCCCAAAGCCTTCGCCTGCGCATTCGTCACTTCAAAAACGCCAATATAATACTCCTCCGAGACCGAAGGGTCTTGCACAAAGAGAATTGTCGAACCGTTACGATAAGTTTCATTCGTTGCGATATCCGTAGGCGCCGACGCAAGCTTCGTTGCTTCCCCGCTGGTAATATCGTATGTTATATACTTTAATTCCGCCTGCGCCAAAGAAGCACACGCTGTAACTAAAAAACTAAGGGCTATAAATTTCATAAGGCTAGTCCTCCATGTTTACATAAATATAATAACACATTTTTTACCCCGCTGACTACAAAAAAGCATAACATTATATATGTGGGTATCAAAGGATACACTTCCATGGCGCCCTAGATGAAGCCAACCGTAAAAGACATCAATGCGTTTAAAAAACAAAAAAAGCATCTCGTTATGAACGGATGCTTTTCTTTTTATGGTGGGCTGTGCTGGACTCGAACCAGCGACCCCTACCGTGTGAAGGTAGTGCTCTAACCAACTGAGCTAACAGCCCAAACGGGAATACCGCAATAAAATAACAAAAAGTACACCTTCAATGCAAGTGTTATTTTAAAAAACTTATAAAAAGTAGACTTAACGCTTACAAAACATTCTTTATACACACATACAAAAAGCCTCTCACATTCGCGAGGTGCCTATCACGCAAAAGATGCCTCGCAATAGGTTCAAATAAAAGAGCCGCCCTAAAAGACTTTAGAGAGGCCTTTCATTAGTATACCTAACGACGAAACCGTCGAAGGAGTTCTGTATAAGTTGTAAGAATCATGGTTGGGCGACCACGAGGTGTCGTATACGGCATCTCACATTGAGCGAGCTCTCGCATCAAACGCTCTGCAACATCAACGGAATCGGTTTTTATTGTTCGTGCTGCAGCTTGTGCCGCCGCTCGAGCAACAACCTCTCGCCGCCATGCATCAAGCGTTTTACGAACCCCACTCCCATCCAACTCAGTTGCAATATCTGCAAGGATTTCTTTCGGAGCACAATGCGCAAAAAAGACCGGCAATGCATCAACCATAAAGGTATCATCGCCAAAAGAAGAAATCCCAAAACCACACGCTTCAAGCTCAGAAAGATAACGCAAGACGCGTTCTGCATCGACCGGAGGCAATCGTAAAGTTTCTGGAATTAATAACGGTTGCGAAGTAATGGGTTCATTTTGTGCAACAAAGCGTTCGTAATAAATCCGTTCAATCACACCGCGTGCATCAACCGTTACATATCCCTGATCTGTAACAACCAACCACAATCCTTGCGGCGAAAGATCTGCCACGCGCACCCATTTCCACGGTAATGTGGTCGGCTTTACCTCAGCTTCGGGTGCCGGAGGCGGCGGGTCAAACGAAACGGTTTCCGTTGTTGGCAATTCCCGAAGCGAAGGATAAGGATTCACCGGAGCTTCTGGAAGCTGTAAGGTCGTCTGTCGCGGTTGCGGCATCGTAGACACCGGCGAAGCGGTCGGCATTTGTGGGGTCGGAAGCGGCGCAATAGGTGAGAGCGGCGCAATGGTTGTCCCCGTTATTGGCGTCGTAAGAGCAGTGAGTGACGGTGAGACAACCGAAGGTGCCGAGGGTGTCCGCAGCGTCGAGGTCAATGCACGTTGAATCGCAAAGGCAACCGCATCCGCCACCCAATTTCCATGACGAAAACGCACTTCGCGCTTTGCTGGATGAACATTAACATCGACTTCTTCTGGAGGTAAATCAACAAAAAGAACCGCTACAGGGCGACGTTCTTTGTTCGGCCATGCCTCTCGCAATGCATATTGTATTTGAGGTGCCGTCGCCGGTCGGCGATTAACAAAAATATACTGCTCTGGCGTTCCCCCTCGAACAAAATCAACGCGCGAAATATAACCTGTTACGGTCACCCCTTGATGCGTATCTTCAATCGGCAGAAGACCATCAAGCACCCCATCCCCCAAAAGCACGCGCACACGATCGGCTAATGTATCTTCCATCGGCAAACGAAACAGCGTACGTCCATCCGCAATCAATGTCATCGCCACCATTGGATGCGCAAGTGCAATCGCAATGAGCGTTTGGCGAATCCGCGAGAGTTCCGTTGCCGCCGTCCGCAAAAACTTTCGACGCGCGGGTACATTAAAGAATAAATCTCGCACGACAATCGTCGTCCCAACGGGGTGTCCCACATCAACCACACGCTCCGTTGTTCCGCCAACAACCAACATCTCGGTCGCGGCTTCATCGTCTGCCGTACGTGTCATTAATTGAAAGCGAGACACACTTGCGATTGAGGGAATGGCTTCTCCACGAAACCCAAAGGTTGCAATCCGCTCAATGTCATGTGAGGTTGAAATTTTACTGGTCGCTTGTCGCTCCAACGAAAGCAGCGCATCCTCGCGTGACATGCCACAACCATTATCTTCGACATGAATGCGTTTCACGCCGCCCGCATCCACCTCAATCGTAATCTGCGTAGCCCCCGCATCCAATGCGTTCTCAACGAGTTCCTTAACGACAGACGCAGGACGTTCAACCACTTCACCCGCAGCGATTTGATTCGCCACGGTCTCGGAGAGCCGTTGAATTTTATGCGTCTGCGGGGCGCTCATTAAAGCGTTTCCTTCCATGCTTTAATGCGCTGAACCAGCGCCTCCGCATCAAGCTGATAAGCCTTACGAAGTTGTTCGTCATTTCCTTGTGTCACAAATGTATCCGGCCATCCCAAAAGGAGGTGAGGCGCATGAACAACCTCTGCCACCGCCGACCCAAAACCTCCGTGTACAGCGGCATCTTCAATCGTAACAAAGGGACGATTCAATTGTTCAATCCATGCTGGAAGCGGTTTAATCGTTTGAACCGCAAGAATGGGTAGACCTATCGCCTCTACGTGTTGAGCAATCCAATGAACCGCAGTCCCAAGTGCAAGCACCACCGGCCCCTCGCCTTCAGGACACGCTTCCGGTTGCAAAACGCCCGCAGGTAATTCCGCTGGTGCTTCGCCTCGGGGGTAACGCAACACGGTCGGACCTTTGCGTTGCTGTGCATAAGCAAGCCAATGTTTCATATCCGCTTGCGTACACGGTGCGTAGATTTCAAGATTCGGCAACGCACGCAACATGGCGATATCATAGAGCCCATGATGCGTTGGACCATCCGCTCCCACAATTCCCGCACGATCCAAACACAAGGTTACTGGCAACGATTGCAAACAAACCTCATGCATCATGTTGTCAATCGAACGCTGTGCAAAGGAAGAATAAAGCGCAACCACAGGATGCATTCCCTTTGCCGCAAGTCCCGCCGCGAAAGCAACCGCATGCCCTTCACAAATCCCAACATCATACGCACGCTCAGGCAAGGCATTAAAAAAGGAACTCAACCCCGTACCATCACGCATCGCGGCTGTAATCGCACACAGCGTAGGGTTCTCCTTTGCGAGTTGAAGCACTGTCTCACCCATAACCGTTGACCATGTCGGCAGGGGAGAAACCTTTTGTTGTGTCGCCCATGGAGAAACACCATGCCACTTTGAGGGAGAATGTTCTGCAGGAGCAAAACCCTTTCCCTTGATTGTTGCGATATGCAAAACAACGGGCGAAGTCGCCTCTGCCGCAGCAGAGAGCGCATTGGTTAAAGCATCCAAATCGTGTCCATCAATGGGACCCATATAACGCAACCCGAGATCTTCGAAAATCGCCGAACGATGCCGTAACAACAAGGGTTTGATGACGGCCTTAAGACGATGCAACCCATGCCACAACCACCCCAAACGGAGTTTATGCCCGGCGACCTTTGCTGCCGCACGGATGCGATTATAACGCACCCCAGACAAACGGCGTGCCAGCATGCGTGAAAAAGCTCCCACATTCTTGGAGATGCTCATTCCGTTATCATTAATCACAAGGATTAAACGCTTCGCCGTGTGACGAATAGCATTTAAAGCCTCAAGCGAAATACCATTTGTTAACGAAGCATCGCCAACCACGGCAATCACATGTTCGTCACTTCCCGCAAGGTCACGCGCAGCCGCCATCCCAAGCGCCGCAGATAAAGCCACCCCTGCATGACCTCCCACAAAGGCATCATACGGCGATTCTTCGGGGGAGGGAAATCCACGCAACCCTCCAAAACACCGCAAGGTCTCCATCTGTGCATTGCGACCCGTAAGAATCTTCCATGCATACGACTGATGACCGACATCCCAAATCAACTTATCCTTGGGAAAATCAAAGACTTGACCAAGCGCAATCGAGAGTTCAACCGTTCCCAAACTCGGCGCCAAATGCCCTCCCGTCTGCGAAACGACAGAAACAATCCGCTGACGCATCGCCGCTGCAAGCGCTTGGCATTCGGCGGGAGTTAACGCCTTAACATCGGCAGGGCTTTGAATACGATTCAGCACTGCCATCGAGGATTCCGATGGCAGGCTCATCTCAACCGTAGGAAACGTCTTCTCGTCCATAAACCTTAATACTTAAACAACGAATGGAAACGCTGACGGAATTGACCATTAATGCGGACGGGCACATCTTTGCCACCACGCAATTCAATAAAGTCAGACAAAATTGCAAAGGCTTCACGTAAGACGGGATCATTCTCAATGGTGGGTCCTGTCTTATCCTCGTCCATGACACCTGCGAGCGCTTCTTCTTGAAGTTTTTCCATCGCGCGTTCAGCACGCATACGTTCACGACGAATCGTTTCATTCAACGACACCGTCGTTTCGGCATTTGCCTTACGCACATGCTCAATCAATGTCTTCGAACGCTGATACTGTTCATCCTTGGCCAAACGCGTAGCGCTCCGGCTACGAAGCGTTTCCATATAAGGAGCCACGGTCTCCGTCCTCAAATAATCCGCGCGCTGAACGGTCGAATACGGCAACGCACCCGGCAACTGATCTTCACCCAATTCAAGGGCGTCGTAAATCGAAGAAACCACAATGTCGGGTTCCACACCCTTCAATTGCGTTGTGCCTCCATTAATACGATAGAAACAGGCCGTTGTAATACGATTAGCACCATAGACCGCGCTGTCCCCCTTCAACGGCAACACCGTCTGCACGGTTCCTTTACCATGCGTCTTGGAGTCACCCACAATAATCGCACGACCATAATCCTGGAAGGCCGCCGCAACAATTTCAGATGCCGAGGCGGAGTTACGGTTAATCAACACCACAATCGGCTTCTGGAAGGCCACATGTCCCATGCCGGGGAGCACATCGACAGCGCTGCTATTACGCACTTGCACCGCAGGACCGCGGACAAACATACCCGACATTGCAAGGGCTTCCATCAACGATCCACCACCATTGTTACGCAAGTCAATCACAAGACCATCCACCTGATCTTCATTAAAGGACTGAATTTCCTTGAGGAGGTCCCGCGACATCGAAGCGGCTTCTTCGCTACGATTCCCGTGCACCGCGCCTGCATAGAACGCCGGAATGCGCACATAGCCATACTTCAATTCTTGACCGTCTGCTGCCTTCACCGTCTCAACGCGACCAGAGACCGCCTGTTCTTCCAAACGAATTTCATCACGCACAAGGTCAACAATCTTCGTACGCGTTCCCGTCTTATCCGAAACAGGAATCACCTTGAGGCGAACCGTCGTTCCCTTCGGACCACGAATCTTACGCACGGTCTTGCTCATCGGCTTATGGCAAACATCTTCAATCGGACCATCGCCCTGCCCCACGCCAATAATACGATCACCAGGCTGCAAACGAATATCACGCGTATCGGTTGCAGCAGGTGCACCCGGCATCAATTCCATCACGCGAATCATCCCATCGTCCATACGCAAGGTCGCACCAATACCATGGAGCTTCAAATCCATCCCCATGCTGAAGTCTTCGAAGTTCATCGGAGACATATAATCCGTGTGGGGGTCATACGAAGTTGCAACCGCCGTGAGGTAAAACTGCAACACCGTCTCCGTATCCATTTCATTAAAGGTGTCATAAATCGTACGATAGCGACGACGCAACACATCATGCACCGAAAGTTCCTTCAATGCTTCGGACATATCAAAGGTCGTCTCCGCCTTTTCCGCTTCTTTCGCCTTTTCTTCCGCGCTCTTATTGGCTTCTTCTTCGGCATCCAATTCACGCGAAAGCGTCAATGCGAGGAATTCATTCTTAAGGCACGCATACCACATCTTCTGCTGTTCTTCAGCATTCTTCGGGCGTTCTGCCTTACGACGCTTCCACTCAAAGGTCTCATCCTTTGTAAAGTCAAACGGCGCCTCGGCTTCGAGAATCTTCTCGACAAAGACCTTACGCGCATGGAGTCGCTGCTGAATCAATGTCATCAAGTCATACCCCAAGGAAAGGTCGCCTGCACGCATCATATCATCGATTTGCGTACGCTTCGCTTCGAGCGCCTTTAAATCGTCTTGCGTCAAGAGCAAACGATCCGAGTCAAACCCATCAATGAGATTATTCCACGCCACATCGGAGAGGCGATCATCAAAGGCCTCACGCGAGAGGTGTTGGGATTCCAACTGATGAACCACCGACTTAGCAATTTCGGGATAATTCTCAGCGGGCGCTAAAGCCGCTTCCAACGAAGCCACTGACAACCATCCGCATGCCGCGAAAAAGAGGAATTTCTGAGTAGTGTTTTTCATGATAAACCTTCCGTAATCGTTAAAGTATTAAGTGTAGCAATCACACGCGCTAAACTTGCATCATCAAAGCGAACCGCTCGCCCTCGTAAATACGCTTCCAACTGTAAATGCGAACACAGCACAATCTCATCTAACGTTTGTGCCCCATCCACAAATTGCGTCCCCGCGAAACAAATCATACCTTGAATCTCTTTCGCGTCCATTTGAAGCGCCGCAGCAAGCCCCATCACCGACCGACGAACTTGTAAAATCGGCGACCGTTCAACAGGTAATGCACGCCCATTGGCAAGGAGCTGATGTTGATCAATCTCAACCGTTCCTCGCCAATGTTTTGTCTCAATGACAAAAATGCCTTGCGGTCCCACTGCCACATGATCCACATCACGACCATTCGGCAAAATCAGACCATTAAAGATTGTCCATGTCGAGGGTAAATGCGAGAGCTCGCTCGCAATCATTTCTTCCCCTCGAGCGCCTTTAAAGTAACTGTACCCGCGTCGCGGCATGCTCTGATAAAAGCCTCCCAACGCAACAAAGGTGAGTCCCAATAAAAGGAACCCTACCCACCAAGGCAAAAGATGGAAGCCTCCCATGAGCAAACCGAGCCCGAGTCCCATCATAAAACCTAAGCAAACCAAAGGCACCAAAATATTTTGAAGCCCTCGCCGACGTGCCACATCGCCTGGTACCCCAAGCATGGTTGCACGCGAAGGCATCGTTACCGTTTCTTTTTCTTTCTCTTTTTTCATCGTACTCGCCAGAATAAATACAGTGCAGCCCCACCATAAACCAATGGCGGAATCGCAACCGCAATATGCGGTGGTAAAAACCAATCATTCACCGCAATCATCATTGAAAGTGCCGCCACAATATAGTAGGAGAGGAACATTCCAATGGCCAACAAAATACCCTTAAAGACCGACTGACGCCCCGAAGCAATCCCCGCCGGAATCGCAAACAACGTCACCAAAATAATCGCCAACGGTGTCGCATACTGATTGTAACGATCATACGAACTCCGCAACTTCGCCTTGCCTTGTTCTAACCCATGCAAACGGCGTTCTTCACTCAAAATCTTACGATCGCTTGCAGAGGCGGTCTCCGCACGCATATTCTGCAACCAAATCAACCGCACCGAATCCGTCTCCGGGAACAACATAAACTCACAGGTATTACGCGCCATTTCTCGTTCGGGTTGCAAGGCCTTGGAGTCATAGACAATCTCCGTCACGGAGACCCCACCATCAGACTGCAAATACCAACACTCGGCGAGCTCATCCCACTGCGCAATCGGCGCAATATACTTTCGCGCGGGGAAACGACGAATGCCTTCTTCGAGCTTCTCGTCATACGCGAGAATTTCGACATCACGCAAAATATGCGGCTCCGCAATATCCATCTTACGAATCGTCCACGCACGCAATGTATCCGCAGACTTATAGCCTCCCGTAAAGGGTTCACGCCCCGTCTTCTGGAAATCGGAATCTTTGATTAACATCGCACGCGGCGCCGCCACGGGTTTGTAATACTGCGTGTTGAGATAGGAGAGTGTAGCAGCGAGGGTTGCGACAAGAACAATCGGCGCGACGACGGTTCCAAGACCAATCCCACCCGCGCGCATCGCAATCAATTCACTGTGACGACAAAACTGCCACATCGTGTAGAGCGTCGCCAACAAGAAGACCGCCGGCAACAACCATTCCAAGTACATCGAGAGGGTGCCGCCCAAAAAGTCTAATGCCACGAGAAGCGAAATCTTGGACTTCGGATCAAAACACGCGCCAATCAAATCGAAACTCATAAAGAGCAACATCAATGCACACAGACCTAAAAAGCACATCAATGCTGGCATTGCAAAGCTACGCAAAACATAACAAAACAAAATTCTCATCACCGTCTCCCGTTACGCTGCCACTGGCGCTTGAAGCAAACATGCACTGCAGCACATCAAAAAGCCCGCAAGCACATAAAAAAGCCCAACCACTTGGAGCTCCCGCGGACGCTCCACCAAACGATCACAAATCACACGCAACGTCCAAGGATGAAAAACAAAAATCATCCCACAGAGAAGGTGAAGATACCCCAACACCACCGGCACTAAACGCCACAACGAGGGATCACTGCGAACGGCTAAAATAACCGGCATCGGCCATAACATAAAGAGTCCCCCCAGCGCACGCACCGGTAACAAATTCGCAAGCAAAAACCACGAGGCTGGAATCAATGCAAGCGCAATGCACAGGGTCTTCCCCGGCGACACAAAAGCGAGCAAATCCACCGGACGAAAATAGAGCTCAAGCCCCACCCAAAGCCACGCAATCGCAGAGAGAATATAGCCTGTCAGCGCATGGCGGGAGAAGCGCCCCACAAGGCGACTCGCCCAAGGCGACAGGAGGAGTCCCCCGAGCACCAAAAAGCACCCCCCAACAAGACAGCACAGCGCCGTCTCGGAGGTATAGAGTGTAGATAACAAGGTCAACATTACTTGCACCCCTTCTGCGTCGAGGTCGCGTCCTCAACACCATTCGAAACAAAACGATCCGAAGATTCCCGCAACTTCCCCCATGAGGCCTTGAAAAAGGCAGTCAACGGAATGGCTAACAATAACCCAAGGAAACCTCCGAGCTTCGACCAAAAGAGCAACGCAAAGACAATCTGCCACGCGGAGAGACGCATACGCTTGCCTTGAATGTAGGGCTGCATCACATACCCGTCAAAGGTCTGAATGATACAAAACACCACAAAAATCAAAATCGCAAAACTCACCCCTCCATGTGCAATGGCTAAGGGAATCGTCACCGCTAATCCCGTAATCACACCAATGTAGGGCGCCAAATTCAACAACCCTAAAACAAACCCAATGATAAACCCATTCGGTAAGCCGAGCACTTGGAAGGAGAGCCCATACAAAATGCCTTGGATAAAGACATCAATCATCTGCCCACGGAAATAAGACTCCATAATTTCCGTAAAATTACGGAAGTACGCCGCCACCGCGGTCCGACGCGAGGTGGATAAAAAGGGAAGCATCGCCGCAAAGCGTTCGCCCGACAAGGGGGGCTGCATCACAAAAATAATCCAGTAGAAAAAGGTCAACAACCACAACAAGGTCGCCGTTCCAATGGAGAAGAGCGTCTCGCCAACATTAATCCCAGCGCCTAAAACATTGCCGACAAGGACAAAAATGTTCGACGCATCCAATTCATTCGGTGGCGGTAAAATCGAGAAGAGAATCCCTTCTGCTTCGGGACAGCTCGTGTGAACCTTGTGATACAAATGCGACAACTGTGTCGGCAAGGTCGCCGACAAGCTCACCCATTGATCCACAATAAACGATCCCAATAACCAGCAGAAAAGTCCCACCGGCACGAGGAAGGACAAGGAAAATAAAATCAAGGCGATCCCATCACGTCCCCCACTCCAAATCCGCAACCGCTGATACCACGGACGCGTTAAGAGACTTAAGAAGAACGCCACAATCACGGGACCCACAATGTGAATAAAGAGTCCTAACCCATGCAAAATCGCTTGCATGGCATAGGTGGCTCCCACAATCAACACCATCGCCGCAAGAAAGGTCAGCGACCAAGTAATAATGCGATTTTGGGTCGGCGAAAAACTCAAAAGAGGCTGCGTCGGGGTTTGATTCTCTTGCATTATTCATCCTCCAAACGTTCAACAGAGAAATGATCCGATGTAATCGTGTAAATCCGTAAATGGGTCTTTCGCGGACGCCTCTCGCCGGCACGCTGCACACTGAAAAGACGCGGTACCCAACGCCCATTCTCTCGACCTAACCGCTGCACCCAAAGACGACGCACGGGGGCGCCTTGCTCATTCAAATACTGCGTCTGAATCACAAACCCCGTCGAACGATCGGCCCACAATAACATCGAGCCTAACCCCGGCGTTGCGACGGGCGGATAGACTTCGAGCACCACACAATTGCGACCTATCTGACGCGGCTTAATCTCACGCTGCTCACACTCTTCTTCGGAGAGCTTGCGCACATTCGGCCACCACAAATAATCAAACGCCAAATCAATCCACGAGAGATCACTTTCACCCACGGGTGTATTGAGATTCTTCACCTCGAGCAAGGAGCCATCATCATTGATAAAGGTCAACGTCGGCTCGCCTTGTTCGGTGCGCGTCATCTGTGCTTTCATCAAAGCCGTGTGCTTGTATTCGTTGGTGAATAAAGTACACACCGCCGTTGGCACCGTTCCGGCCCAATCTAACGACAAGGTATACGGATACGAACTCTCAACAGCACCACGCGTCCGCTCAACAGAGAGTTCGCCTTCAACCAAAAAGCGTTCCTGCGGGAACATCGCACGCGCACGCACTAAAATCTCATTGGCCGAGAGTTCATCAATGTTAAACTCCGGAACCTCTTCCTCGAGTTCAATTTCAGCGAAGAGCGGTGTTGCACACCCCACCATCGCCACCAACAAAAAGGTCAACCATTTCATCTTCATACGCTTTGCACCTTCTTCAAAAAGTTTTTCGTATACGTCATCGTTGCATACTTGCGGAACCAAATCGCACGACACGCCGAGACTGACAATTCCCGATGCTCACGAATCGAGGGTGGCAGTCCCCGCCACATCGCATGAAACGTCTCGGGCTTTGCCGCGAGGAAAAACAAGGTGTCATGGCAAATCCAAAACCACGGATTCTCCTGAAAATCCTTCACAATCGGTTCCGACTTAAAGATCTTCAACGACACCGCGACTTGCAAATTCGACAACGCCTGAAACGCGTTGTGCTCGGACAACAACACCCGAGAGGATAACTGCGCGCGCGCCGCTTCTAGCGAATCATACAATTCAAAGGGACGCTCACGATAGAGCCGCTGACGACAGGTCATCTCATGATACGCCGCCAACGCAAGCGCCTGCTCAAACGCCGCCACAATCTCAACCGTCGTGGCATGAATCGCACTCCGGTTAAAGAGAATAAACAAATGCCCATCCGGCAGCGTGTCTTCTTCATCCATCTCGACAAAAACCCCAAAGGCTTCCATCGCATGCGAAAGCGCTTCCAAATAATTGTACCGATACAACGCATTCAAATGCATCCACGTCCGAATGCGTAACCCGGTCCCAATCAATGTCATCTGCGTGGTGAGATACCCCAACTTCGCATCATACGCAAAGGCAAGCTTCTTCCCGACCTCATCGACAAACGACTGCAAGACCGCCATCTTCGCTTCAAAATCCCAAAAGATCCCCGACATGGAAAAAGTAAAATGATTGGCACTCATCAACTCAATCCAAATCTCGCACCCCTTGAAATCTTCCACGCACACCAAACGATACGCAGGTCCACGATCCGCTTCCATCGACAACCCAAACTGCGGCCCGACAATCTTTCCAAAATTCGGATCGGCCGTCAAATCCTGCGCTTTGTAATGCGAACAAAAGAAAGCCGCTAATTCACGCCCTAATCGCTGCGCATCACGCGCCTTCATCTGCGGCGGGAAAACTTCACTCGCTAAATTCCGAACCAACGACATCTGCGTCCGACACCCGACCACCGAGAGCGTCGGTAGGGCTTCTTCTAAACTGCGAAAACGCGTTGAGGTGAATGCCATCATTCTGCCGTCTCCTCTCCCGCTTCTTCTTCTGGTTGCGCTTCCAATGCCTTAATCGCCTCATCGCACTGCTTCGCGGCACGATAATCTTCATTCGCAATATGCTGCTGACGTTCCCGACGCAAACGCTCCAGCGCTTCCTGACGCGCGGACAAATTCGGCGGCGGCCCGCCATACGATCCACACCCTTGCGCTTCTTCAATCATCGCTTCAATCGTCGCACGAAACTGTTCCAAACACTTTGCACACCCAATCCGCGAAGCGAGGCGAATCTCATCCAACGGCATCCCACACTGCTTACACGCCTCATCCGAAACCAACGGCACCTGCGCCGTAATCCCCATCTCTTGCAACTTCTCAGAAAGCTGCTCAAACGCCTCCTGCATCCCCTTCCCTAACATCTCCCGCGGCAATCCCAAAGCCTCGGGCGTCAACGGACCCTGCGGAGCCTCTTCCGGTTCCTCCATCGTCGCCACTTGAATGCCACGCTCCTGCCCAAAGACACGCTCACGCTCCGCACAAGCATGACAGACATACAGCTCCTCGAGCGTTCCATCCTCACGCTTACGGAACCACACCGTCTGGGCTTCTTGCTGATGACAAATTTCACACTTCATAGCAACACATCATGTCCACTGTCAATTCAACCGATCTTAAACCTCAACTTGCAACGCCGCGAACAACGCCTCGGGCTCTGGCAAACGCCCCGTTCCCGAAACACCACAGGCGAGCTCACCCTCACCCGGACTCAACACCTTCACGCCACGCGCAACCAACGTCTCTACATTCGCACGCACCGCCGGGTTCGCCCACATATCGACATTCATCGAAGGCGCCACCCACAACGGCTTCTTCAATGCCAACGCCGTCTGCTGCAACAAATTCTCACCACACCCCTGCGCCAACTTCGCCAAAGTATTCGCGCTGCACGGCGCCACCACCATCAAATCCGCCCACGTCGCAAGCTCAATATGCCGCGGATGCCAATCCGCCGAACGCGCAAACGCATCCTCCTCCACCGGATGTTGCGACAACGTCCGCCACGTGATTTCACCCACGAAATCCAATGCACGCGCTGTCGGCACCACACGCACCTCCCAGCCCGCCTGCACCATCAACCGCACCAACGAACACACCTTGTAGCACGAAATCGCACCCGTCACACCCAAA
>JAUNQZ010000098.1 GCA_030535915.1 bacterium | reverse complement strand
AGACCTCCCAGCCTTTGAAGTATTAACCATTGACGATAAAGGACAAAGCGAAGAAACTCCCTATTTCTTACGCACGCGTTGTCCAGGCGACCCCATAACGGCTATTCCCGATTCCTACTTCAAGATTAATGTCAACAATCTTAATGGAGCCGAAGACCCGGATGTCGTTCTCGCGCTTGCCAATCTCTATGGTTCTGCTGCGGCAGACAATCTCATCGCCAAAAAGTATATTCCCAAAAGCCAAATTTCACGTTTTGGCATTGGTAAAGAAATTTTTGAATTCACCTTTGATCCCTTCAAACATCGCCTTATGCCAGCACGCGTACAGACGTGCTCAATTCGCGGCACAATGGGATGGCCAGATATCACACAAAGCGAAGCCAATTTACAAGATGCACATCGCTACTATCTCAATCATTATGCTTCGGTGCTTGGGGACTATTGGCATCAACATGTAGAGGCGTGTACCCTCAACGAATGTGCAAATGCCTTCTTTGACGGCTTCATGCGTAAAGTTGAGGCCATGCATTGGTCATATACACAAAATAAGACAAATTTTGACAACTTTGATCCGCATCTCCGCGCAACCTATAATTTCCGCGAAAAGCTCAACTTTGCGCTTTGGTCGCTCAATCGTGCCGCAGAAGATCTTTCGCAAATGCGTGAACGTTTCCTTGATGCCGTTCGCTCGGTCTTTCTCAGAGCCTAGAAATTTGTTAAAAATTAAAACGAACGATTAAAAAACAACAGCCTCGCGTTACAAGGCTGTTGTTTTTTAATCGTGTAATGTTACATCATTAATTACGAACCCGATCCCATGCATCCGTATAGAAGCGATTAGCGTCGCCAAGGTCTTCTAATGGCTGACAACGCTTAAGGTCTTCCGTTGGAATAGCGAATGCAGGATTATTACGAAGCGATTCGTCTACGAGTGAGATCGCGGTCTTATTTGGCATTACATACATCACATGGTTCATGTTTTCAGCTGCATTTTCGGGTTCATACATAAAGTTGATGAACTTATAGGCGAGTTCGAGGTTATCACATCCGGTGGGGATGACAAAATTGTCAAATGTGATGGTGGAGCCTTCTTGTGGAATAACAAACTTTATGTAGGGTTTTTCTGCGCTCACATGCAACATGTCGCCATTATAGGTGTGGATCATCTTGAATTCTCCCGAGGCGAGCGATTGCTTTGCGGCGTCAACCTCAAATTTCGCGATGTTTTGCTTCCATCCTAAAAGACGTTTGACGGCGTGTTGGATTTCTGTCTGATTGGTCGTATTCGGCGTATAGCCCAACGAAATTAATGCAGCCCCCATGGTTTCACGATGGTCGTTGAGTAATGAACAGGCATCCTTTAAATCTGCACGATCAAACATCGTCCATGTGGGTTTAAAATTATTCAAGCGGCGCGAATCATAACCAATACCAGAAACGCTTACGAAATAGGGTACCGAATAGGTCATGTCGGAGTCTAATGAAAGCGTTGCGTATGTTTCATCAAAGTGACGCTTTACCGCAGGCAACTTGGTATGGTCCAATGGAAGAATCATCGCTTGGTTATACATCAATTTTGCCATATAAGAAGAGGGAACAATAATATCATATCCGCCAGCACCTTGTTTCAATTTCGTGTACATAGCTTCGTTAGAGTCGAAAGCATCAATCTCAACTTTACAATTGTTGGCTTCTTCAAATTTTTCGACGACCTCTTCTGAAATATAATCTCCCCAATTGTAAATATGCAATACAGGACGATCATCACTGCAACCTGCAACAATCGCAAGGAGGGGCATCAACAACACTAAACGATGACAAATATGCATTATTTTGTCTCCTTTTTACGTGTGAGTAACATTTGTGTAACAAAAACAAAAATAAATGTGAACGCGAGGAAGATAACCGAGAGCGCATTAATTTCTGCGGGGTTTCCACGGCGCATGGCGCTTTGGATATAAATCGGCAAGGTTGTATCTCCCGCACCTTTAACAAAAAAAGTAATCACAAAATCATCAATCGACAAGGTAAAAGAAAAGAGTGCTCCTGCAATAATACCTGGTAAAATCATCGGCATCGTCACCTTAAAGAAGGTGTACAATGCACCTGCACCTAAATCATGAGCAGCTTCAATCAAATGCCCATCAAATGTCTCCAAGCGACCAACCACCACCATCGTCACATAACTTACGCAAAAGGTCACATGCGCAATGATAATCGTCACCATGCCAAGTTCGAACTCCCACCCAAAGCAATACGAGAGGAGATGCTTCGCCGTGACAAAGAGCAATAGAAGTCCCACGCCATGCAAAATATCTGGCACCACCAAGGGTGTATGAACCAGCGCGGAATAAATCCCACGAATGCGTGATTTCATCCAATGCAAAGCGAGTGCTGCCATCGTCCCAAGAATCGTTGCGAAAAAGGTTGACATCGCTGCAATAAAAAGTGTCGTCTTAAGCGCATCTAAAATCGCATCGTTCTCAAAGAGACTTTCATACCATTTTAAGGAAAATCCGACCCATTCGCCACCATACTTGCTCGCATTAAACGACGCCATCGTGACCATCACAAAGGGAAGATAGAGAAAGATTAAAACAACCATCAAAACGCAAAACGGGATAACGCTACGTTGGGAGCCATTACGAATCATTTTAGAATGCTCCTTTCATCACATCGCGATTCGTGACCATCGTTTCGCCTTGCGCACGCTGACGCCATTTCCGAATCAACATTCCAATTAGAAGCGGTGCAAAAACACCAAACATTAACAACGCAGAGAGCGCACTTGCATGCGGAAGATTACGTTTTGTTGTTACACTCTGGGCAATCTTATCGCCGATCATTTCACTTGATGCACCACCCACTAAGTCTGGAATCAAATAGGCTCCAAGCGCAGGGATAAAGACAACCATAATCGCAACTGTTACCCCACTCATAATCGCAGGCAAAAAGACTCTTCGAAAGGCATAAAACGAGCCGGCACCTAAATCCTTTGCCGCATCCAACATCGAAAAGTCAAACTTCTCTGCTGCAGAATAAATCGGCAATACCGCAAAGGGTAAATAAGTGTAGACCATCACCGTTAAGACTGCGCCCGAATTATAGAGCAAAATCGCATCGGGATCACACAAACCAATCGCCACAAAAATCGATTTCAAGAATCCGTCCGGATGTAAGACGACCTTCCACGCGTAAATACGAATCAAAAAATTCGTCCAAAAAGGAACCACAATCAACATCAAAAATACATTACGAATCCTTGGGCGCATCCGTGCAAGTTGATAAGAAATTGGAATTGCAAACATTACGCAAAGAAGCGTTGCCGTCACCGCTAACCAAATCGTACGAATAAAAATTTTCGGATAAATTGGATTACAAAGATTGCGGATTTCTTGCAAAGACCATGTTGCACCAATATCTCCGTTCGCATCGGCATGACGAAAGGCTAGCAACAACATTACCACCATCGGAATAGCATAGAAAAGCAGCAACCACACAAAGGTCGGTAAGCCTACAAAAAAGCGAACACGGCGATTTTGCATTGTTACTCTCCCATGCTTCCATTGCGGTCTAACATGTAGCCTTTGTCAGCGCCAACGGTCAACCAGACCGCATCGCCCCATGTAATACTACGCTCATCCAAACCATAGGCATGATGTTGCTTGACAACGGAAATGCGATGTCCACCCACGCGCACCCAAAAACGTGTATGCGCACCGAGATAAACCACTTCCTCAACCTCGCCTTGCAAAACATTCATCTTTTGATCGGTATCCGTTGGAGGTGTTAACGAAATCGTAAACTTCTCGGGGCGAATACTTACCGAAACGGGCGTATTCGTATTCAAATGACGATCATTGTATAGATAGAGGTCAAAGCCATCCTTGGTTTTCACATTGCAGTAATCCCCCTGCGTCTCTGTGACGAAACCTTCAAAGAAATTCGTATCACCAATAAAGGAGGCGACAAAACTCGAACGCGGCGCTTCGTACAACTCTTGCGGACGCCCAATCTGCTCTACATGTCCACGATTTAACACTGCAATTTGATCACTAATGCACATCGCTTCTTGCTGATCATGCGTCACAAAGAGGAAAGAAATCCCAACTTCATCATGAATCGCATCCAAATCCATCAACATCCGCTGGCGTAATTTAAGATCCAGCGCTGCAAGTGGTTCGTCCAAAAGAAGAACTTTCGGTTGATTAATCAATGCACGTGCGATAGCTACGCGTTGACGTTGTCCGCCGGAGAGTTGCCCCGGACGACGTTGCTCAAAACCCTTTAACTGTACCAACTCAAGATAACGCGGCACACGCTTCACAATCTCATCTCGTGGCACACCCGTCGCACGTAAACCAAAGGCCACATTTTCCCATACCGTCATGTGCGGAAAAAGCGCATAACTTTGAAAGACCGTTCGCACATCACGTTCATTCGGAGGCAACTTCGTAATGTCCACTCCATCCAAATAAACACGTCCCTCATCCGGTCGTTCAAAGCCACCACAAATGCGCAACAAGGTCGTTTTACCACAGCCACTCGGTCCTAAAAGCGAAAAGACCTCTCCTGCAGCAATGGACAAAGAAACATTGTCAAGCACGATATTATTACCATAACACTTGGTAACATTTTCAAATCTTAAAATTGGCGTGTCCATTTCCTCTAACATCTCCAAAAATGGCAATCCCAAAAAACACCCAAATAAGCTTCGCTACAAAAAAACCAAGCCGACCGAATGAAAAAGAAATTTTTATTATACCATAATATACGCGCGAAGGGGGATAAAAAAGAACCTTTTTTAAGAAAATCTTTCCCTTTTAAAAATAAAAAAAACGAGCAAAAACATCAATGGTTTTCACTCGCTTTTAAATCATCATTTAAAGACGAAACATGAATGCTTCCTGCGATTCATGATCCCAGCTTCGTTTACTCTTTTTGTGAGGGCTGAAGAAAAATCCATTGTGTGGGGCATTCATTCTTTATTGCTTCTGCATATGGTAATAAATCTTGAAGTTTGGTTTGCGGTTGACAATAGAAAAAGACCACATACACACGCCCATTATTGACATCCACCCGTTTCATTACAGAGGCGATTGTTTCAGGTTTTACATTGGGATAACAATG
>JAUNQZ010000097.1 GCA_030535915.1 bacterium | reverse complement strand
TGGGGTCTTCCTCTTCTCTTTTCGTCTTGGGCTCCTTTTAGATTTTCTTCTTTTCCTACCTGCGCAATACCATTGTGCAAGATTCACTTCTTCTTATGTTTATATTGACTTTTTTCTTTGATATGTTGTATAATTTATAATGAAGTTTGTAGAAATTTTTCGTGACAAAGAAGTTTCAAAATTAATGCACGGATGTGATGATTTTGACATAGATGAGGTTTTGGAGATAGAAATGTTTAAAGATTCTCAAATGGTGTTGCAGAAGTGGTGCTTACAACATCTCACGCCGCCTTTTCGTTTCTCGAATGAAAAACCTTTAGTAATCGCTCCGATTGAGACCTTCGCAGAATCATCGTTTTATGAAGCAAAGCCTGTTGTTTCGGTTTTTATTATTGCTTATAATCACGAAGCATTTATTGAACAAGCCATTGAGTCTGTATTAGAACAAGATTTTAAAGAGCCCTATGAGATTTTGATTAGTGATGATGCGTCGACAGATAAAACGATAGAGATTTGTCGTGCGTATCAAGCGAAATATCCTGATAAAATAGCGATTATTTCTGCAAAGAAGAATACGGAGTATCGCCTTCGTCTTTGGGTACAAGAGATGGCTCGAGGAGCTTATTGTGCTTTTTTGGAGGGAGATGATTATTGGTGTTCGCCGACACGATTAACGCGACAAGTGGAGCTTATGCGTTCTTCGCAAGCGGATGTTTGTTTTGGGCGCACAGATCGCGTTAAGAAGGATGGTTCCTCTACGGGTGAAATCATGGGGATGGCATCAGTTTATGATGCGGCTACGGGGGCTAATCCAAAAGCGTTGCCACACATGTCATCGTGGTTGTTTGCGACGGATTTTTTGCGTGATATGAAGCGTGCGTTTGGGTCGCTTGCGATTTATTCCGATATGCAAATTGTGCCATTTGCGTGTGCGATGGGTAAGGCGGTTGTTCTGCCTGAGATTATTTCATGTTATCGTTTGACAGGGGAAGGGCTTTGGACGCGGTTGTCTATGTCGGACTCGGCATGGTGTGTTTTTACGCAATGGATTTTGAGCTGGGCATTTTTGCCGAAATGGTATCGTACGCGGCAGTTGTGGAAATCTGTGCAACATGCGGTATTGTGTGTGCTGAAGTATAGCCAAACATCTGAGATTGAGCAACATCGAATTAAAATCCTTCAAGCGTGTTGGCGGGCCACTTGCCCGTGGTGGAATGTTTTTGCACAAATTAACTTTAGACGTCGGTTGCGACGTTATGAGAAAAAAGTCCCGCGGGCTTAGTAGGTTAAAGTACGAGGAAGTTATTAAATGCTAAAAATCTTGCTTACTGGTGGTAAAGGAATGCTTGGGCGCACATTGTGTGCAGAGCTTTCAATGTATGAAGTTATTCCCACGGATTTGCCTGAGGCGGATATTACTGATGCAAATGGGATGATGGCGTTGTTGGAAAAGTATCAGCCGGACGTTGTCATTCATTGTGCAGCGATGACGGCGGTGGATGCATGTGAATCGTCTGTTGATATGGCGTATCGTTTAAATGCAGTGGGGACGGCAAATGTTGCGCGTGCGTGTCATCATCACAATATTCGCCTCATTGCAATCTCTACCGATTATGTCTTTGAAGGTGATGCCACGCGCCCCTATAATGAATTCGATCTTCCTTCTGGTGGCCGAACCATCTATGGTAAGAGCAAATATGCAGGTGAACAAGCCGTTCGTCAATATTGCCCGAACCATATTATCGCTCGTATATCTTGGCTCTATGGAGCAGGAGGCCCGAGTTTTGTTCATGCGATGGTGAACCTTGCGGATGGTTCGCGCCCAGTTTTAAAGGTTGTCGCAGATCAAATTGGTAATCCTACGAGTACGAGCGCTGTAGCGAAGGCTTTGCATGAGATTTTGGAGCGACCAGAGCTTGTTGGGACTTATCACCTTACTTGCGAGGGAGAAGCTTCCTGGTGTGACTTTGCAAAGGCGATTTTTGAAGAGTTGGGTATTCAACAGACCGTGGAGCCTTGTGCGACGGAAGATTTTCCTCGTCCAGCACCACGGCCAAAGAATTCTCGATTGGACAAGATGATGTTACGTCTTAACGGTTTGTCACCGATGCCACAATGGCGAGAGGCATTGCGTCAATTTATTTCGTTAGAATTTCAAAAAAGGAGTTAATGGTATGAATCGTATAATTGTCACTGGTGGTGCAGGATTTATTGGATCTGCGGTCGTTCGCCATATTATTAATCATACAGACGATGTTGTTTGTGTTGTTGATAAATTAACTTATGCTGGTAATTTAGAGTCGCTCGCAGAGGTGGCCGCTTCGGATCGTTATCGGTTTGAAAAAGTAGATATTTGCGATAAGGCTGAACTGGATCGTGTTTTTGAGAGTTTTCACCCTACGCATGTGATGCACCTCGCGGCAGAAAGCCATGTGGATCGTTCGATTGATGGCCCTGGTGAATTTATTCAAACAAATATTGTGGGTACTTATACGTTGCTTGAAGCAACGCGTAAATATTATAATACACTTGCGGATGAGGCTAAGGCTACCTTCCGCTTCCATCATATCTCGACAGACGAAGTGTATGGTGATTTAGAGGGACCAGAAGATTTCTTCCGTGAAACAACACCGTATGCGCCGAGTTCTCCTTATTCGGCCTCCAAGGCTTCAAGTGATCACCTTGTGCGTGCATGGAAACGTACCTTTGGGTTGCCAACGGTTGTGACAAATTGCTCCAATAATTATGGGCCTTACCATTTTCCTGAAAAGTTAATTCCGCTAGTGATTCTTCATGCGCTTGATGGTAAGGAACTCCCTGTTTATGGTAAGGGACTTCAGATTCGCGACTGGTTGTATGTTGAAGATCATGCACGCGCACTTTATCTCGTCGCAACCACGGGTATGCCAGGCGAAACTTATAATATTGGCGGTCACAACGAAAAACGCAACATTGATGTGGTTAATAAGATTTGTTCGTTGTTGGACGAACTTCGTCCGCGTGCGGACGGGAAATCTTATGCCAATCAAATCGTCTATGTTGCAGATCGTCCAGGTCATGACCTTCGCTATGCGATTGATGCTGATAAAATTGCACGTGAGCTTGGTTGGAAGCCCATTGAAACCTTTGAATCGGGGATTCGTAAGACGGTTCAATGGTATCTTGATCATAAAGACACTTGGTGTGCACATGTGCTTTCGGGTGAATACAAGATGGAACGTCTTGGCATTAAAAAGTAAATCTTGAAAGGAGTCCTCTCATGCGTAAAGGTATTATTTTAGCAGGTGGTGCGGGAACGCGTTTGTATCCAGCAACGATGATTGTTTGCAAGCAATTGCTTCCCGTGTATGATAAGCCCATGATTTACTATCCCTTGTCGACCTTGATGTTAGCGGGAATTAAAGAAGTGCTTATTATTTCAACCCCAGAGGCAACGCCACTCTTTGAGCAACTTCTTGGCGATGGCCATGCGATTGGCATGAAGCTGTCCTATAAAGTTCAAGAGACCCCCAATGGTCTTGCACAGGCTTTTGTCCTTGGCAAGGAATTTATCGGCAACGACCCCGTCTGCTTAATTCTCGGTGATAATATCTTTTATGGTATGGGCTTTAGTTCAATGCTCAAGGAAGCCTCCTGTACGGAAGGTGCCACGGTTTTTGGCTACTATGTTAATGATCCCGAACGTTTTGGCGTTGTGACCTTTGATGAAACCGGTAGAGCCGTTGCGATTGAAGAAAAGCCTAAAAATCCCACGAGTAATTATGCTGTAACGGGTCTTTATTTCTATGACAATGATGTTGTTGAAATTGCAGAGAATCTTAAGCCTTCGGCACGTGGCGAATATGAAATTACCGATGTTAACAAAGTTTATCTTGAACGCGGGAAACTCAATGTTCAGCGCCTTGGTCGTGGCTTTGCATGGCTTGATACCGGCACCCATGATTCTTTGCAAGAAGCTGCAGCGTATGTGAAGACTATCCAAGATCGCCAAGGACTCAAGATTGCGTGCCTTGAAGAAATCGCTTGGCGTATGGGGTTCATTACGAAGGAACAAATGCTCGTCGCGGCTGAAAAGGTGAAGAAGTCTACTTACGGCGAATACATTTACGAAATTGCGAAGCGTGGAGAGTAAGTCCATGGAAGTTCTTGAAACCGCAATACCAGATGTTAAGATTGTTGTCCCGAAAATCTTCCGCGATGCACGTGGTTATTTTGTCGAGACCTACAATGCAGACCGCTATAAAGCTGCAGGTATTGAGGCAGATTTTGTACAAGATAACGAGAGTTGCTCGATGAGAGGTGTTGTGCGTGGGCTTCATTGGCAAGCACCGCCCTATACGCAAGCTAAACTTGTACGTGTGATTCGCGGTGCGGTCCTTGATGTCGCTGTAGATATTCGCAAAGGCTCTCCCACTTTTGGCAAGCATGTGGCAGTCACGCTTTCGGGTGAGAATGGTCATCAACTTTATGTTCCACGTGGGTTTGCGCATGGTTTTGCCGTGTTAGAGGACAACACAGTGTTCGCTTATAAGTGCGACAATCTCTATCATCCAGAATCTGAACGGGGCCTTAAATACGATGACCCAACGGTTAATATCGCGTGGCCAGAATTTGAGATATCTCCGATTCTCTCAGGAAAGGATCTCTTGCATCCTTTGTTAGAAGAAATCGAACCTTATCAATAGGATTGTAATCAAAGGATAGAAAATGCAAGTCATTTCAGTTGTTCGTGATTTTGAAATGTATCATCGGTTGGTTAAAGAAAATCCGAATTGGGGAGATGCGGTCTTTTCTGCCTTTGACAATCGAACGGAAAATAAAACAATTCCCGTTCGTTATAATGCGTTTTTAGAATCCTATGATTACTCACATCCCGATTGGTTTGTTTTTTGTCATGAAGATTGGGAATTGAAAGAGGATTTGTCGCGGTTATTGTCAACCCTTAACAAGGATGCGCTTTACGGACCGATTGGGAAAATGAAAAATTATGACCTTTGTTTTTTACAAAAAAACATGGGCCAGATTTTTGAATCCAATAAGGACGGAAGCGACCTCGTTTCAATGGGCCGCCCCTCTCCTCAATTACAGGAAGTTGGTACATTTGATTGCCAATGTGTAATCGTTCACTCAACAGTGGTTGAAAAATACCAT
>JAUNQZ010000096.1 GCA_030535915.1 bacterium | reverse complement strand
CAACTGTTTTATGACTGGGGAAAAGTATGAGGCGCATTGTGTTTTTGGGATGAGCTTGTTGAATTCGGGTGTGAAACGACCGGTAAGGTGTGAAACGAGGGTTGATAAAAATAGCGAACAATCGCTTTGCTCGGAGCGTTTAAACTACGGAAGTAAAACGATTTGTGACGGATGCAGGACGAATGGATGCTGGATGTGGATGGGTGAGTGATTTTAGATTTAAACGAGGGGTGGGGGGATGTCATTGCATGCCGGGGAGGGCGAGGAGGGTGTCGGTGAGGAGGGTTTTGAGCTCTACAGAGACGGGGAGTTGTCCGAGGTGGATGGTGGGTTTGGGTGCGCCATGGAAGTCTGAGGCGACAGAGGGGAGGAGGTTGTGGCGTTTGGCGATGCGAAGGAGGGTGAGGGTGGTTTCGGTGTCGTAGGTGGAGTAGAAGCATTCTATCCCGCGGAGACCGAGGGCTTTATAGGCGATGATGGTGGATTCGAGGGTTTTCCAATCGGTTGTGAGGCTGAGGGGATGAGCCATTATAACCATGCCACCTGCGGCGGTAATCATTTCGATACATTGCTGGGGAGTATAGCGGAAGCGATCGCGGTAGCAAAGGGCGCCTTTACCGAGGTACTTTTCAAAGGCTTCTGCGAGATCTGCAACGAGGCCGCGTTGGATAAGGGCTTGCGCAAAGTGAACGCGACTGACGAGGTCCTCGCCTGCGAAAGCTTTGACTTCTGCGAGGGTGAGGTCAATGCCATTGTCTTGAAAGGCTTGCAACATGGCTTCGTTACGCGCTTCTCGGCCATTGAGCATTTTTTCGAATTTGGCTTGGAGGGTAGGGTCTTTATAGTTGAAGCCGAGCCCTACAAGGTGGAGTTGACCAAAGGGGACCTCTGCGGAGAGTTCTATTCCAGGGATGCCAAGGATGCCAAGGCGTTGGGTTTCGTCGAGGAAGTCTGCAACACCACTTGCGGCATCATGATCGGTGAGCGCCATGACGGTGAGTCCTGCGGCTTTGCCGAGGTGGGCGACTTCGCGTGGGGAGAATGAACCGTCACTTGCGGTGGAGTGAATGTGGAGATCGATCATGGCGTTTTGTGGTGTGAGAGGGTTTATGAGTGGGAGCATAAAAAAACGGTCCTCCATCGTTGGGTACGAGGGAGGACTGTGTTTTATTTGTGCGTGTCTATCAACGCGTACACGGGGACCTTTTAGTGCAAGCTATAGGTTGCATTTACGGTGTCGGCGTGAACCTTTGCAAAGAAGCATGCAATGGCGGTGTCGTAGTCGGCCGTGTGAGCAAAGGACTTCTTCATCAAATAGAAGCGTGTATCGAGACCGAGGGTGCCATTTTGTTCCTTGAGTTCGTCTACGAGTTTGGTGTAGTCCATAGGATCGGTGACGGAAGCAACGCGGAGATAGTTCTTTGCCGAGGCACGCACCATGCAAGGACCGCCAATGTCAATATTGGTACGGGCTTGTTCCGGCGTGACGCCAGGCATTGCAACGGTGTTTTTGAAGGGATAGAGATTGACTACGACCATGTCAAGCGGAACGGCATCAAGGCGCTTGATGTCGGCCTGATGGTCATCGTTATAGGTTTCCGAAAGGATGCCTAAGTAGATTTTGAAGTCAAGCGTCTTCACGAGGCCGCCTTGCATTTCGGGCTGTCCGGTGTAATCCGAGACGGCGACGAGTTGTGGAAGCTGTTCGGGGGTGAGCATTGCCTTGATCGCATTGTAGGTGCCACCTGTGGAGTAGATGGTTACGCCAGGGCAAGCGGCGAGCAATGCCGGGATAAAGGTATCCAAGCCGGTCTTGTCTGAAACGCTAATGAGCACATGCTTAATCGCCACGCGATTGTCAATGTCTTGAACGATGTTTAACATAGTACAATTTCCTTATGTGAGAATCTTTTAGGGGAGTTCACCTGTAAGTCCGTGATGTCTGCAATAGTCAATTGCAGCCATAAAGACTTTGATATTTGCATCCACGAGGGTGGGCTTTTTGGCGAAAGAGCGCTTCAGTGCATCGATTAAGACATGCTCTGGAATGGCGAGCGCATCCAATGCACTGAGACCGCCGAGAATTGCAACATTGGCAGCTTTAGGCATGCCGTTGGCGGCGGCAATGTCAATCGCTGGGATTTGAACAATACGAACGCCCTCAGGGAGGGTTTCCGGCAATGTGACCGTTGCATCTACGAGTGCAAGGCCGCCTTTACGCACGGTCATTAAGTGTTTGTTGCAAGCGGCTTGGTTCATCACCACGAGGAGTTCTGGGTGTTCTACGGCGGGAGATCCAATCGTTTGAGTGGAGGTTACGACGGTACACGAAGCATCGCCGCCACGCTGTTCTGGACCATAAGAGGGTAGCCATGTGGTTTCTAAGCCCATTGCACGCGCTGCATCTGCAACGACAAGCCCTAAGGACAAGATCCCTTGGCCACCAAAGCCTGTGAATTTAAAGCGACGCTCTTTAACCTCGCCAGTCGCATCTGGAACGGGATCTTCAGAACCATCATCGCCAAAGAATTCTGCAAGGTTCACCCACGGCTTGGGTTCGGGACGAACCTTTGCCTCTGCAGTGTTATCACGCAAGCAACCGAGGGGGTATTCCTTTTCCATTTGCTCGATGACAAACTTTGCTGCATCCATTGGGGCTTTGCCACATGAGGTGGGACATGGCGAGAGGATTTCCACAAAGGTGTAACCCTTGCGGTCGCGTTGAATTTCAAGTGCTTTACGAATGGCTCGCTTTGCTTTCATGATACGCGCGGTGTCAGCCACGGAGACGCGTTCAATATAAACGGGAAGGTCGAGCGTATTGACAAGCTCAGCCATGTGCAATGGCATCCCATCGGTTTCTGGATTACGACCGAGAGGAGAAGTGGTGGTTTTTTGACCCACAAGCGTTGTGGGAGCCATTTGTCCGCCAGTCATTCCGTAGATGGAGTTGTTGACGAAGAAGACTGCCATGTGTTCACCGCGGGCGGCGGCTTGTAAGGTATGGCTAAGGCCAATCGCAGCGAGGTCGCCATCGCCTTGATAGGAGATGGTAATCGCCTTGTCTTTTAAACGCGAGATTGCGGTTGCCATCGAGGGGGCTTGTCCGTGACCTGCACTGACATTACCCACATCCCAATAGTAGTACCCAAAGACCGCACAGCCAATGGGATTGACAATCACAACACGATCTTGGAGCCCGAGCTCGACATAGGCCTCAGAGAGTAATTTATGCACGATGCCATGTCCGCAACCTGCACAGTAGTGGGTCATACGAGAGGCAGACCCCGATCGCGTAAAGACATCAAACATGCCTTTTGTTTCAAGCGTTGCCATTAGCATCCCTCCTTTACTTTACGGAGAATGTCCTGGACGGAGATCAACATCCCACCCATACGATTGACCAATTCAATCTCACGCGTGGGTAAGCGCCCATCCTTTGCAAGATGGAGAATGATGTCATCACGGAATTGACCCGCGCTCATTTCGACAACGATGAGACGCTTGTCAGCGATGGTGCGAAGCGCTTCCATCGGGAAAGGCGAAAGGGTAATTGGACGGAAGAGACCAATTTTAAGGCCCTCTGCACGCAATTCATTCACAGCTGTACGAGCAATACGCGAACTCGATCCATACGCCATTAAGACGATTTCTGCATCTTCGCATTGATAGAGCTCAGCACGCTGGAATTCCGCATCCATTCGCTTGTATTTCTCTTGGAGTTTGACATTCATTTCCTCTTGTGCTGGCGCATCAAGATAGATAGAGGTCAAGAGATTCTTGCGGGTTTCTGCGGTGCCTTGTGTCGCCCAAGCAGAGGTGTCTACCGGTGGCATCAAAGTTTTAGGCAAACGAAGCGGTTCCATCATTTGACCTAGCTGTCCATCGGAGAGCACAATGGCGGGCGTCCGATATTCAAAGGCTTTTTCAAATGCCAACATCGTGAGGTCGCACATCTCTTGCACATTGCCAGGCGCTAAGACGATACAGCGATAGCTTCCATGTCCGCCACCTTTAACAACCTGGGTGTAGTCGGCTTGTTCAGGATAGACATTGCCGAGGCCAGGGCCTGCACGCATGACATCGACAATCACCGTCGGGATATCTGTGGCAGCCATGTAGGAGATGGCCTCTTGCATTAATGAAAATCCAGGGCCGGAGGTTGCTGTAAGGGCACGACAACCTGCAGCAGCGGCACCATAGAGCATGTAAGAGACGGCATCTTCACTTTCGCCTTGGACAAAGACGCGACCCGTCGCGGGGAAGTATTCTGCGGCTTTGTGCGCGACTTCCGAGGCGGGAGTGATGGGATAGCCAAAGTAACCCTCGGCACCAGCATAGAGTGCACCGATGACAACGGCTTCATTACCTTTTACAAATTTGGTCATGGGGTGCCTCCTTTTTCGATATGGATGGCATAAGGCTCGGGGCAGTTATAGAAACACACCCCACAGCCGATACAACCCTCGCCTTTATAGACGACAGGTTTTACACCATAACGATTGTAGGTGTCATCTGCAATTTTCAAACACCCTCGTGGACATGCGTGAACGCATCGGCCACAACTTTTACAGCTGTCGCTTTCAATCCGAGGGTAAGGTGTTTTAAGTTTTTCTGAGTCCACTTACTGCACTCCTTTCGATGACAAGATGGCGTGATGAAAAATCTTCACACACCTCTATTACATCTTTTACCTATATTCTATCATAATATGTCTACTCATGCAAGAAGAATAGAGGCGGCTTTAGATTCTCTAAAATTTGCAAATTTTAAGGTTTTTAAGTGAATTTTAATATGATTTTCCTCTTTTTTGTATTTCTAGAGGAGGAAGGATAAAAAATGCGAGGTTAAATTTCACCTCGCATTTTCAAGTTTGTTGGACAAAGGTTGTGGGTTTAATTATTTCGTCACGCGTGCACCGATTTGCACTTCAGAGGCTTGGGGAGCTTCTGCTTGAGCGATGTTTTTGTCCACATAAATGATACGAGCAGTACCACATTTACGACCGGGAATTTCATAAGTTTCGCCGGTGTCGGGGTCAACAACTTTTCGGCCGGCTTTCATGACTTGAACCACATCGCCAATAGCAAAGGTCCCTTCTCCACGATTGATGGTGATAATGTTCCCATCGATATCAATCACCTTTGCGGGATAAGCATAAGCGATTAACGATTGTGTGCATTGTTGTGCAATATCATTGGTTACCTCTGGAATGAG
>JAUNQZ010000018.1 GCA_030535915.1 bacterium | reverse complement strand
GCTGCGGGGTCTGGGGCAGCGCCCCAAAAAACTTTTAAAAAAAGATTATTGACTAGGAATGAGGAATTGATTTCGCAGTGCTAACGCACCTCATATTCGAGCTAAGGCCACGGTTTTACACCGCCCCTTTCGGGACTTGGCGGTCTTGGTGTTTTTTATTTTTTTTGTTTTTTTGGGGTGGTGAAACTTTTGACAGAGTTATAAACAGTTGTTGATAATCTTGTTGAAAGTGATTGTCAATATGTCAATAAAATTGTGGATAAAACATATCAACAGAGTTATCAACAGTTGTTTATAATTTTGTTGATAAAAAAGAGTTGAAATTCTTTTTAAAATAAGGTATTCTTTGTGGTGTTATGAAAACATTTGGTTCACAAATTAAATCAGCACGCTTGCAGCGGCATCTGAGTCAGAGTGCGTTAGCGGACTTGGTCGGGTGTAAGCAGTCGGCGTTGTCGATGTTTGAGTGTGGTCGTATGACGGCGCTCAATGATCAAACGATTGGTAAGTTGTGTGAACTCTTAGGGTTATTACCACCCACATCGTCTGAGCGGCAGCAGGTTGGTGTTGCTGAGAAACCTGTATTGACGCGTGCTTTTTGTCCGAATCCAGAGTGTCCATCGAATTTGCCGTATCATATGAATGGGATGGATGTGGGGGTGCCGCGTCGATTGATGGTGAGTGAGCGTGAGTGTCATTGCACCTGGTGTGGTGAGATTTTAGAGCGTGCGTGCCCTGAGTGTCATGCACCGGTGCATCAAGGGGCCTTTTGTGCGGCGTGTGGACATGCGTATGTACAATTGCCAGAACCTGCACGGCGTGAAGTTTTTGATCAGCGTTTACAACTCGTACAATGGAGTGAGTAAAGGGGTTGGTTGAGGGTTGTTCATAAATTTTTTTAAAAGGGGGTGTGTGATGGGGTCTTTGAAGTGGTTTTTAATGAAATGCGTGTGTGTGAGTGTGGCCCTTGGGGTGTGTGGGTGTGCGCTCTTTAAAAGTGAAGTTGAAACTGAAGCGGCGGTTGAACTCTTAACGCTTGAAGAAAAAGAAGATTTTGAAGCGATTCTTAATCTCTTTGAGGCGTATGCGCGTGCAATGACAACGAAAGATGTCGAATGTTTCAAGCAGGTTTATTCAGAGCAGCATTCATTGCATTATAAAGAAGAGATTGCATCGTTTCGTTATTTAATTACACAGTGTGATATGGAGATGAAGGTGCGATCGGTGACGCCGTATCAATTATCGGATCGTGCGGCGTGTGTTGAAGTGATTTTGGATACGCATTATCTCTATGTGCCAGAAGCTAAGAAAGAGCAGATGAAAGATTTTCGCTTAACCACGCGGTTTCAGTTATTGAAGGTTGAAGGGCGTTGGGTGATTGAGCATAATATTAAGAAGTATATTCAAAAAGAGCCGCTTGCGTTTCCTTTGTCGAGCTTTGATGAATAGCGTTTGAAGTGAAAGAGTAGAAGGTCGTATGCTTTATTTATTAGGTCAATATTTACAATCTTATTTTGGACCTTTTCGTATGTTGCACTCCCATATGGTGATGATGGGAATGGGGGCCTTAGTGTCGGCTTTTCTCGTATGGATTTTGTTGCCGCGATTGAAGCATCGTTTACCCGTTGATCGTGGTAAAGTGATTAAGACAGCAGAGGGTAAAATTGAAGCGGTCATGGATAATAAAAAATCCGAAGGGAAACCAACGGGTGCAGGTTATCTCATGGCGTTGATTACACTTCCTGTTATTTTACTCTTTTTCCCCATTTCCGATTTACATTCGCTTTGGGATCTTGGGGTGATTCTCTGTATTTATCTGTGCATGTTCTCCGGTTGGTTTGATGATAAAGCGACGATTCCATGGGGCGGTGTCAAGAAGGGGCTCTTTGATTTAGTCACTGCGATGGGGGCTGCGTATTGTTTAACGCATGGTGAAGGGATGAATGTGTGGTGGCCCTTTACAACGACGCAGACTTTTATTCCGGTTTATCTTTATGTGCCGATTGCGGGTATTTTACTCTTTGGTGCGATTAACACAACGAACTGTTCAGATGGGATTGATGGATTAGCAGGGTTGTTGACCTTGTTGACCCTGCTCAGTTTGACGGGATTATTGTATATGGTCGTTGGGCATATTAAGATTGCCGAGTATCTTTTGATTCCGCATAATGTTGAAGCTGCCAAGTGGGCGGTCTTGACAATGATTTTCTTAGGCACTTTGGGGGCTTATTTATGGTATAACTGTTATCCCTCGATTTTAATGATGGGCGATGCAGGGTCACGCATGTTTGGCATTGTGATTGGTATTTCATCGCTTGCAACGGGAAATCTGTGTGTGCTCTTTGTGGTAGCGCCGATGCTCTTAATGAATGGTGGATTAGGGATTGTCAAATTACTTTTCTTAAAAGGGTTCAAACTTGCGGGTCATCCTGTTTATCGCCCGAAAGAAGGGGAATCGTGGAGTCGTTTGCAAAAGATTTTCTTCACTTATACTTTTCCTTTGCATGATCATTGTCGAAAGACATTGAAATGGTCGGGTCAACAGGTTGTGATTCGCTTTTTCTTATTACAAGCAGCGTTATTGCCGATTCTTTTCCTCATCTTTATTAAGGTGCGTTAAATGTTGAAGACGAAAGCCTTTCTTTTTGCTATCCTCATTTTTAGTGTGACTTTGATTGCGGATCAAGTGACAAAAGTGATGGTTGAGCGGATGTTTGAATTGCATGAAAGTGTGGAGATTTTTTCCTGGCTTAACTTTACTTATGTGCGAAATGAAGGTGCTGCGTGGGGAATGTTTAGCGGTGCACAGTATGGTTTAGTTGCTGTAGGGGGATTGGCCATTCTGCTAGGCACGCTTTTTTGGAAACGCTTTATTGGTCCACAGGCGGTGTTTTTACCCTTGGGTGGGTTACTTTATGCGGGCATTATTGGAAATATCATTGACCGTTTGCGTGTACATTATGTGATTGACTTTTTTGATTTTCATCTTGGGGATTGGCATTATCCGTGCTTTAATATTGCAGATATTGCAATTTGTGTTTCGGTCATAGGGATTCTCGGGTTTCAATTTTATTTTGAGCGTAAAGCGAAAAAGAGTAAAGTTTCATGACGCCGACACCGCCGTGGTATTGTCTTGCAGGTGCAACAGCCTCGGGTAAGAGTGCTGTTACACAATACCTCGCAGAACGCCACGGATGGCCGATTCTTTCCGCGGATGCCATGTTGATTTATAAAGGCATGGATATTGGTACGGCGAAGCCTACCATAGCCGAACGAACACGCGTGCCTTACTTTGGGCTTGATTGCGTTACACCCGCAGACGATTTTAATGCACATGATTGGTTACGCGATGCTCAACGCGTCCAAGCGGCATCTGCAGAGGGTGTCTTTGTAACAGGCGGTACAGGTCTTTATTATTCTGTGCTTTTACGCGGACTTGAACCCGCTACACCTGTTGATCCAGAGCGTCGAGCGGCATTAGAACAACTCTCGCTCGAGGAACTTCAAGCGCGTCTTGCAACTTATTCTGTCACCTTAGCCGATATGCAAAACCCACGGCGGTTGATTCGTGCATTAGAACATTTAGAGCAAGGGTTACCTTTACCCCAGTCGTGGCGAGAACAAACGAAACCCGTTCTTTGGGCATTACGCCATGAACGGTCCCTTTTGCATGCACGGATTGCACAGCGTGTTGAAGTGATGTATAAAGAGGGGCTCTTAGAAGAAGTGCGTGCACTTGTTGACAGTTACCCGACATGGTCTCGAACGGCTTTGCAAGCGATTGGTTATGCTGAAGCGCTCGCGTGTTTGCAGGGGCGTTGCACAGAGGCTGAAGCAAAAGAACGAACCATTATTCGCACGCGTCAACTGGCAAAACGCCAAGAGACTTATCTTCGTGGTCAATTTGATACACAGTGGATTGAGGTTACGCCCTGTGATACCGTTGAAACCATCGCACATCGTTTAGAAACGATTTGGAAGTTGTGAGGTGAAAGATGGAGATTAGAGAATTCGATCCTCGTAAGATGGGAGATATTCCAAAAGACGAGCGCCCGCGTGAGCGTCTCTTGCGTGAAGGAGCAACGGCGTTAAGCAATGCTGAGCTCATTGCCATTTTATTGCGAACGGGTGTAAAAGGCACAAATGTTCATATGCTAGCGCGTGCATTTTGTGAACTTTTTAATAATGAATTTCATACCCTTACAACCTTTCAACAAGATGCCCTTATTGAATTTTTAACGAAAACACGAAAAGATATTTTACCTGGATTGGGTGTCGATAAAGTCACCACCCTACTTGCAGCAATGGAATTTGGGCGTCGGGTGTATAAACCCTCTCAAGAAGAAATGCAATCGCTTAAAGATCCTATTTTAAGAGCCAGTCAAATTGCCAATTTTATGTTTTCCGAAGTGGCCTATAATGCAGAAGAGAATTTTTGGGCGATTTATCTTGATGCTAAACAATCCATTATCCATGATAAACCTTATTTAATTACCCGTGGATTGGATACGCATACCCTGATTGATCCCAAGAGTATTTATAAGCAGGCCTGTCTCGTGAATGCAACAAGTGTGATTGTTGTACATAATCATCCAAGTGGTGATGTTACACCCTCAGAGGCGGATATTCGTACAACAAATCATCTTATTGCAGCAGGGAAGGCATTAGGGATTCCCATTAAAGATCATATTATTATTGGGCGAGCGAATATTCCGCCGCATTATGCGTCGCTTCGTGCGCGTAATGTGTGTTCATTTTAAGTTCTTTTTAGACGCGGTATTTGGAGCCTGGAGCGGGTGCTTTAGGATTGTGGTAACCTTCTTCACGAAGGATTTGACACATCGCTTGGACCTTTTCGAGTTCTCCATGGACAGCAAAGGTATGCCGAATGCGTCCCTCGGGATTCATTGCACGGACCCATTCTCTTAACGCCACACGGTCGGCATGAGCAGAGAGTGCGTTAATGGTATGCACGCGGGCTTGTAATTCAAATTCTTCACCAAAGATTTTTAAGGGTGACTCGAGATTCACAATTCGGCGACCAAGGGTTCCCTCCGCTTGGTAACCCGTAATCAGAATAATGTTCCGCGGGTCACCGACGTTGTTTTGTAAATGATGGAGGATGCGGCCGCCTTCGCACATGCCACTGGCAGCAATGATAATCATGGGACCTTTGGCAGTGTTAAGCATTTTGGATTGATCTGAAGTCGTAAGATATTCGAGACCTGGCATGCGGAAGAGATCCACACCTTTACGAATGAGCCGGCTTGCATTTTCACCATAGCAATCGGTATGTTTGGCGTACACCTGTGTCGCTTTATAGGAGAGCGGGGAGTCAACATAAATTGGAACTTGCGGAATTTTACCTTCGCGTAAGAGTCCATTTAAGAAGAAGAGGAGTTGTTGTGTACGACCGACACTAAAGGCCGGAATAATCAATTTACTCTTTTGCTGAAGAATATCAATGATGTAGTCACGGAGACGCGCGGCGACATTTGCCCGAGGAGGATGTTCGCGGTCAGCATAGGTTGATTCAACCAAAAGAATATCCGGCGATGGAAGAATGTCCGGTGGAGGAATAATCGGTTGACCTGGTTGACCTAAATCACCAGAGAAAAGAAGCCGGCGTTGAGAGTTGTTGGGTTGACGCGCGGTAATTTCCACCAGCGATGAACCCAGGATATGACCCGCATTGTAAAATGTTGCTTGAATCTGATTCCCAAGATCAATCGCTTTTCGATAGGGTACACCGATCATTTGAGAGAGCGTTTGAACAACATCAGGCTCCGTATAGAGAGGTTCAAAGAGTGTTTTTCCCTCGGCTTGACGACGGCGATTGACAATTTCCACATCGTGTTGATGGATATAAGCACAATCGTGAAGCATCGGTAAGCAAAGGTCACGGGTTGCCTCCATCGTGTAAATAGGACCACGGTATCCTGCACGAATAAGAGAGGGTAAGTTACCACTATGGTCAATATGTGCATGTGATAATAAAACAGCATCTACAGTTGATGGATCAACCGCAAGTTTGCGGTTTTTCTCAAAGGCTTCTTTACGATGACCTTGGTAAAGACCACAATCCAATAGAATGCGTTTACCATTGATATCAACGATATGCATTGAGCCGGTGGTGGTTTGAGCGGCTCCCTGAAATGTAAGTTCAAACATCGACAAACCTCCTCATAAAAGACCCCTTGGCCTCTGCCTCTAGTCTATCAAAAAAAATCTTAAAAAGCAATTAAAATGGCAGGCCTCGTAAGCGTGCTTTTTCTCGTGCCATTCGAATGAAAATATGCTATACTATTCGCATGAAGACTGAAACTCCTAAGGCTGTTTATATCCCCAAAGCGCGTCTCCTTGATCCAACAACAGGACGCGATGAAGAGGGTGCGTTATTTATTTCTGCTGAGGGACGCATCCAGCCCGTTCCCAATCCTTTACCAGCGGCTTCCAAGATGGTGATTATTGATCGCCCGAATCTAACGGTTATGCCAGGGCTTTGCGATGTACATGTCCATTTTCGTGATCCAGGAAAGACAGAAGCAGAAGATTTACTTTCTGGAGCTGCAGCGGCAGCAAATGGTGGTTTTACACGCGTTGTAACAATGCCCAATACATTGCCTGCAATGGATACGCCAGAATTGGTTCGTCGTGCTCGCAATGCCGTATTACCCGTTAAGATTTACCCCTCTGCTTGTGCTACGGTGGGTCGTCTTGGAGAAGCGTGTGCACCCTTAGAGCATCTTGATCAAGCAGGTGCTGTTTGCTTTACAGACGATGGTTCCATGATTGATCATCCTGAAGTCATGAAAGTCGTTATGCTACGAGCTAAAAAGCTCAATCGCGTGGTGATGGATCATGCGGTACGCCCCGATATTCAAAAGGGGGGTATCATTCGTGATTGTCCTGTCGCTCAAGCATTTAATCTCCCCATTTTCCCTGCAGAGGCTGAAATTGAAGCTGTTCGTGATGATATTGCACGATGCCGTGAAACCGGGTGTGCACTTCATTTGCAGCATCTTTCGTGTGCAGGTAGTGTGGAGCTTATTCGTGAAGCACAAGCAGAAGGCCTCCCCGTAACAGGTGAAGTCACGCCGCATCATCTGGCACTTGCTGCAGAAGATATTCCTGGGAATGATGGTAATTGGCGAATGAATCCTCCATTGGGGTTACGAACCGATGTCGAAGGACTTCGTAAAGGTGTTCTTGATGGAACCTTGACGGTTTTTGCAACCGACCATGCTCCCCATACACGAGAATCCAAGAGTAAAGGCTTTGCTGCCGCTCCTTTTGGCATTATCGGGCTTGAAACTGCAGTTGCTGTTTCTTGGGATGTAATGGTTCGTCAATGTGGGATGGAACCGCTTCAATGGGCGGCCAATTGGATTGTTCATCCAAATCAACTGATTGGTCTTAAAGCGCCTACATTAGAAGAAGGTTCGCTTGCAGAAATTGCCATTTTTGACCTTGATCAAGCATGGGTTGTCGATCCCGAAGCGTTTGCTTCTAAATCTGCTGATACACCGTGGGCAGGGAAGACCTTACGCGGGCTCGCCATTGCTACTTATCGTAAGGGTAAACTTCGCATGCCAAATCGTTAAATGTTTGTTTAACGCGTCCCTACAGCTTACAAATAGTCCAAGTATAATCACCTCCTCTGTCTTGTACATTGGAGGTGATTTTTTAATAAAATAGAGGAAATGGTGAAAGAAAACTTGACCTTATCGCTCATTCTTGTTATAGTGTGAACGAGGCGTTTAAGGAATGAAATAAAGGAGACTTATGGGTATTGCAATTACATCGATTGTTTTGTCACACATTGGATTATTCTTTTCAAGTCTACCAGTTGTGAGTGCTTATATTGGCATTCCGTGTTCACTTTTGTCCATAATTTTTGCATTGGTGGCTCTTGGAAATGTTCAAGCAGAGAAGGCGCGTAGCAAAGGTAGAGGGTATACAACCTTAGGTCTCGCACTGGGGGGTCTTGGAAGTGGTTGTTTAGGACTTTTTCTTTCCATTATTGTAACCCTCTTTTTTGCTGCTTTATAAAGCATTGAAGAGCGATTGAAAAGAAGAGCTGTCAGGTATTTCTGATGGCTCTTTATTTTTATTACCATTGAATGGGGGAGAGACCATGCGTCGAGAGCCAATGGTTAATTTTTGAAAAGGGTTTTGAGCCAAAAAAACCATGCCGAGCTGACAATGGAGAGGGATGAGCAGAAGTCAGAATAAGGTGTTTTTTGTCATCAATGAGTGGGATTTTTGTTTGAGCTTTATTACCCCAGAGCACAAAGACAACATGTGGACAGTGTTGACTCACGGTTTGAATGACACTATCTGTGAAGAATTCCCATCCTTTTTTAGCATGTGAAAGAGACGCATGTGCTTCAACCGTAAGAATTGTATTAAGGAGAAGAACGCCTTGTTGTGCCCAAGGTGTAAGATTGGTGTCGATGAGTTGCGTGGAACCGATATCATCGATGAGTTCTTTAAAGATATTACGAAGCGAGGGCGCGATGGAATGAGGAGGAAGAATAGAAAACGCAAGTCCATGTGCATGCCCAGGTGTGGGATAAGGATCTTGACCTAAAATGACCACACGCGTAGAAGCAAGGGGTGTGAGACGAAAGGCTGTGAAAAGATCTTCTGCCGGTGGTAGAATCGTTTTTTCACTTGCGTAAATGGTTTGAATAAATGTATGAAGTTGATGTATTTCAGGTGTTTCAAGAAGAGGTGTAAGCGCCCTTTGCCAATCGTGAGGAAGACGCTTCATTTTCGAGAATCCTTTGGATCAAAGGGTTCATGAAAAGTTGTCCAAAAATCATAAACATTGTCGAAATCGTCAATCGAATCTTTTTCTGTTTTACCAAATGCTCCAACTTTAATTAAGTTGTAGACTAATTGACCAATATCATTTGTGCGATGAATATTGTAAGTTTGAAGGATGTCCCATGCAAATGGACCATAAGTTTCTAACATATAATCGCGGAAACCAATGGAGAGTTGTTGCCCTGTAACATGTTGAGTTTCCTCGCCTTTGGGGCGTTTTTTATAACATTGACGAACGGTATAATCGAGTGCTACAGGAAGAAGTTCGTATGCTGCACGAGGATAGGTTGGGTCGTGTTTTAAAATATCTGAGACCGCTTGATCAAAAAGTTCGTTACGCATAAGAGGTCCTTATCTTACAGGAATATTTGCTTCACGAAGGGCTGCTTTAATGCCCGCACAAGTGTATCCCATGGTATGAACCATTGAAGCTACAAGTGCAGCATCTGCTTTACCCGTTGTAAGTACATCAATGAGATGTTGAGGGGTTCCAGCTCCGCCAGAGGCGATGACAGGTACATCTACAGTTTCACTGACCAACTGCGTGAGATTTAATTCATAGCCTTCTCGAACACCATCTGTGTCAATGGCATTAAGGCAAATTTCACCTGCACCACGCTCAACGGCTTCCTTTGCCCATTTAACGGCGTCTCGTCCCATCGGTTGACGACCCCCTCTTACAACAACTTCATAACCCGATGGAATTGTTTCGGAGACTTCTACGCGTTTAGCATCCATTCCAAGGACGACACATTGACGACCAAAGGCTTTTGCACCCTCGGTGAGAATTTCTGGATGAAGCACCGCGAGTGAATTTAGGGAGACTTTATCAGCGCCTGCCAGTAATGCCGCTCGCATATCATCCACACCGCGTATGCCGCCACCAACAGTGAATGGAATGGAGAGTGCTTGCGCGGCGCGAGCAACCATGGCAAGATCACAAGGACGATTTTCCGCACTGGCAGTGATGTCATAAAAGACGAGTTCATCGACACCGTTCTCACAATATGCTTTAGCCATTTCAACAGGATCGCCGACATCGACATTTCCTTTGAAGCGAACTCCTTTTGTGACGCGTCCATTTCGTACATCAAGGCAAACAATGAGGCGTTTTAAAAGCATTATTAAGGATTCCAGTGAAGAAAGTTTTCAAGTAAACGAGCACCTACAGCGCCACTTCTCTCAGGATGAAATTGCATTGCACAAAGATTTCGATAACCAATTGCAGAGGTAAATGTCTCTCCACAATATTGTGTCGTGGCTAAAGTATGTTCAGCGTTATTGGGCATTACAAAATAGGAATGAACAAAATAAACAGCGTCATTTTGTTGAAGCCCATCAAAGAGAGGATGATGATTCAACTGAAGTGTGTTCCAACCCATGTGTGGAATTTTTGCTGTAGGCTCTTTTGCACGATCAAATCGTTTGCAAACACCAGGAATCAAATTGAGTCCTTCCGTGTGGCCATCTTCTTCCGATGAGGAGAGAAGCAGTTGCATTCCAAGGCAAATTCCAAGCACAGGGGTTGACGCTTTGATGGCGTCTTGTAAGAGCCGGTCAAAGCCACGCGCCTTTACGCCTGCCATTCCCGAAGCCGCAGAGCCCACACCAGGAAAGAGAATGCGGCCGCCTTGATATTGAGAAGCCTCTGTAAGGATACGAGGTGTTGTTCCGAGGCGTTCAAACGCAAGTCGAACACTTGTTAAATTACCGGCACCGTAGTCAAGAATATTAATCATAAAGAGGAGGAGACCCCCGTCGGTTGACGGGGTGAGCATTAAGCGAAATTAAAAGAGTGATTTGAAACCTTCAAAGGCGTTTTTGGCATCTTCTAAAGCGCCTTTTGAATCAGACTTCAATTGTTCTTTTATCTTTTTACCTTCTTCTTTAAGGGATTTTCCAAGGTCTTTGACTTCTTCTTTCTTTTCTTCTTCAGAAGTTGTTTCATCAGAGACGATTTGTCTTAAATTATCCCATGCATTAGCGAGTGTATCTGTGGCTACATTTGCGGCAGATCCAACACTGTCACTTACGGTTTCATAACTTGTCGAAAGTGTTTCGCCTGCACTTTCTAATGCTTCCGATCCTAAATTCTTGAGACCTTCGTAAACATCTGCAATGCCACCACAGATATTTCGACGGAAGCCATCAAAGATATCATACGCCTCAATAATGGAGTCAATGATGGGTTCATACTTTTCGCGTAAGTACTCAGAGGAAACATTGTCCATTTCAAGCGGAGGGAAAGCTATGGGAATGCGAGGATCAATTGGCAAGAAGGAGTGACCCCAATAAAGGGTAATACTGTTGTCTTCAATGCGTAATTTTTGGATGGTCACTTTTGTTTCCCATTCAGCTTTATAGGCTTCCAATGCTTCACGAATCTTTTTCTTTTCCAATGTAATTTTTTCATTGGCTTCGCTACGGGTCATTTTACCCTCTGCAATTGCCTTATCGGTTTCAGCTTCAAGTGCTTCAAGCTGTTGATCAAGTGCAGCTTCTTTTGATTCAATTTTAGCAATCTTGTCGGCTTCAAGTTGTTCAGCCTCGGCTTCAGCAAGTGCGGCTGCTTCGGCTTCTGCCTCAAGGACTTCAGGCGTGGGAAGTTGCTTTAATCCCATTTGAATCATTAAGGCATCGATGTTGGTAACGACGAATTCTTCTTCTTTACCACCTTCAGGCGTGCCCTTTAAGGTATCCCATGCAATAAGGACGCGTAATCCTTTGAGGGTGAAGTTTTTGATTTGAATGTCGGAGGTAGAGAAAGCGCCGTCTTTAAAGAGAGAGGGTAAATCGACATGGACTGTAAAGTCATCCAATTTAACGAGCGGCGTTTCTTTATACGCATCGGGTTTGCTTTCAATAAACGCACGCGGGTTTTCAACACGGAGTTTTTGAATGGAAACGCGTCCCTCTAAAGGACAAATGTCAAGGGTTTCAATCGTTACATCACAGTTCATAGATGAAGCAACGGGGAGAGCAATACACTTAACGAGCGGACCCACATTTGTAAAGGTTGTGTTAAGGAGAATTAACCAAAGAATTAACCAACCCATTAAGCCTGCAACAAGTGTCGTTTTATAGACGGAAATCTTTTTGATAGACGATAATACGGGGGTGTCTTTCGCAAAGGGCAAGAACTTCACAACAACAATAGCAATACAAGCAATAAAAGTTGCGTAAACGAGAATCTTTAAGCCAATGGAGGAGATAAAGACGCACATCGCCCAAATCGCACTTGCGATAACAATCCACAACAATAAGCCAATAACAGAGAGGATCAATCGCCAAAGGATAAAGACAATCCAACGGAGTGTCATCACAATGGGATGTTTCAATGCAGGACTTTCACCTAACTGTCGTAACCAAACGCAAGGACCGATGCATTTTTTGCAACAAAGGCTTACGATAAGGAAAAGAAGTGCAATGGGGGAATAAATGAGATAAAGGATTCCAAGTACAGGTGCAGCAAGAATGGTGGTGACCCATGTAAAGCCAAGACCAATTTTGTGTAAGATACACATCGCTAGGGAAGTACACGCTTTTTCTGTTTCCATAATCATGTCTCCGTTACATAAATGATTGACCTATTCAACCAACCTAACAAGTATAACATATCCCTTTAAAAAAGAAAAGAATTTACCACGCGTATTGTGGATTTTCTTTCTACTAAAAAGAAGCGTTTAGCAAGAGTGCCAAACGCTTCTTTTCGACGCTCTAAAGTTTTGGTTTGTCTTTTAAAGAGCGGTCATTTCAATAATGGTTTCATGACCATTGAGATCACAAGGATCTGCAGAGACTTCATCAAAGACAAGGGCATCACCTTGGACTTCTTCAAGGATGACATCCATCCACGCATCAATGGCGGCAGCGACTTCATCATCTGCCTGAACGCGAAGTTCAATGCGTTGGGTGACTTCGAGGTCGGCTTCCTTACGCAAAGCTTGAACACGCGAAACGAATTCACGCATTAAACCTTCTGCAATGAGGGCAGGGGTAAGGGTTGTTTCAAGTGCGACAACGACATTTCCTTCTGCAGCGGTCACGAGACCTTCCTTTGGTTCACGATGGATGATGACATCTTCAGGGTTGAGTTCTGCGGGTTCACCTTGAATCATAATGGGTAAGGTTTCACCACGAGCAAGTTTGGCCGCTTCATCAGAGGAGAGCGCTGCAATGGCTGCTGCTGCGGCTTTCATCTTTGCTCCAAAACGAGGCCCCAATTTCTTGAAGTCTGCCTTAAGCGAGAGAATAGCAAGTTGTGCTTCATCTTCACTGACGGCGATTTCCTTGACATTGAGTTCTTCACGGATGATGTCTTGATACTTCACGATGGCTTCACGAACCGTGGCATCAACACTTGCCACATGGAGGCAGGTCAAAGGCTGACGCACTTTAAGGTCCTTATCCGTGCGGAGCTGACGGCCGAGGCTAACCGTGCGCATAATGAGTGCCATGTCTTCTTCAAGGCGATGGTCGCGTGCGTTGGCGTTTGCTGTTGGGAAGTCGCACAAATGCACGCTGCTTGGATCCGATGCTCCACGCAAGTTACGATAGATTTGTTCAGAAATGAAGGGGCAGAAGGGCGCCGCAACCTTGGAGAGCTGTACAAGGACATAACGCAAGGTACGATAAGCACACTGTTTATCTGCGGAGTCTTCGCTCTTCCAGAAACGACGACGGCTACGACGGATGTACCAATTGGTAAGGTCATCAACAAATGCAACGAAAGGACGCACAGCCTTTTGCAAGTCATAAGCATCCATCGCTGTCGTTACATCGGCGATGAGGGTTTCCATCGAGGAGATAATCCAACGGTCGAGAACATTTTCAGAATTTGGCGTTGCGACTTCGGCTTCTTCAAACTTGTCTGCGTTTGCGTAAGTGACAAAGAAGCTATAAGCATTCCACCACGGGATGAGCAAGTCACGAAGAATCTGACGAACGCCATTTTCCGAGAAGCGGAGATTTTCTGCACGCACAACGGGTGAATTGATCATATAGAGGCGCAATGCATCTGCACCGCAACGGTCAATAACATCGTTCGGATCAGGATAGTTCTTGAGACGCTTGGACATCTTCTTGCCATCTTCTGCGAGGACGAGGCCATTGACGACGACATTCTTGTAGGGCGCCTTGTCAAAGAGAAGGGTCGAGAGCACAAGCAAGGTGTAGAACCAACCACGCGTTTGATCGAGACCTTCTGCAATGAAATCTGCAGGGAAGAATGTTTCAATATCCTTTCCGGAGAAGGGATAATGTTGTTGCGCGTAGGGCATGGCACCCGATTCGAACCAGCAGTCAAGGACTTCTGGCGTGCGGTGATAGGTGTGGCCATTCTTGGTGATGACAATTTTGTCAACATAATGCTTATGCAAGTCGGTGACCTTTACACCCGACAATTGTTCAAGTTCTTCAACCGAGCCGACACAAATCATATCGTTTGGATCATCGTCATTAATCCACACGGGGAGACACGAGCCCCAGAAACGGTTACGGGAGATATTCCAATCCTTTGCATCACGCAACCAATTTCCAAAACGGTTGGCTCCGACAGGACCCGGTTGCCAATGTACGCCTTCGTTGTGCTTGGTTAAGCGCTCGTGAAGATCTTCCACGCGCACATACCAGGCATCAATCGCACGATAAATCAATGGCGTATCCGTACGATCGCAGAAGGGATAGGAGTGAACAATTGTTGCTTGATGAACGAGTTTGCCTGCGGTCTTGAGTTCTTTGATAATATCCTTGTCGCAGTCTTTACAAAAACGGCCACGCCATGCCTCTGGCGCGGGTGCTGTAAAGGCACAACTATCATCCATCGGATCTTGAAGTTCAATACCCGCCGCGGCACAGACACGGAAGTCATCTTCACCATACGCCGGCGCGTTATGAACGAGACCTGTACCATCTGATGTGGTCACATAGTCATCATTGAGCACGACAAATGCATTGGCCCAATCCTTGTAGTACGGGAAGATGGGTTCGTAATGGAGCCCGAGGAGCGTATCGCCCTTAAAGGTGTCAATGATGTCGTAGGTGTCCGCCTTTTTGAAGACTGCACTGAGACGTGCCTCGGCCAAAATATAGACGGCGCCATCGGCTTTATCACGAACGGCGACATAATCAATCGAAGGACCTGCACAAATGGCTGCGTTGGTCAACAGCGTCCACGGCGTGGTGGTCCAAATGAGGAGATACACTTCATCACCCCAAGCCTCACGCGCACCGGTTGTTACGCGGCAACGTACAGTAACGGCAGGATCTTGAACGTCCTTGTAGTTATTGCCTGCTTCGAAGTTCGAGAGCGGTGTAGAGAGCTTCCACGAATAAGGCATAATGCGATGGCTACGATAAATGCGACCCTGATCCCACAATTGCTTAAAGATCCACCAGACGCTTTCCATAAATTCGGGTTGCATCGTCTTGTAGTCATTATCAAAATCGACCCAACGCCCCATACGGGTGACGGTGTTTCGCCAATGCTCTACATAACGCAACACCATTGAACGGCACTGTTCATTAAACTTGTCAATGCCGAGCTCGCGAATTTCATAAACACCACTTACACCTAATGCATCTTGAGCAAGTGCTTCAATTGGCAACCCATGGCAGTCCCAACCAAAACGACGCTCCACCGCATAGCCACGCATCGTTTGATAACGCGGTACGATATCTTTGATTGTTCCCGCGAGAAGGTGTCCATAGTGAGGGAGACCGGTTGCGAAGGGAGGCCCGTCATAAAAACGGAACGAGGGTGCACCCTCGCGTTGCTTCAAACTTTGCTCAAAGGTTTTTTCAGTTGCCCACCATTTAAGAACTTCAGCTTCATTTTTTGCGAAATCGGGGCGATTTGAAACAGGTGTAAACATAATCTTGCGGCTCCTTGACCGCGAATCTTTTAATTTTATTTTACGGCTGATGAATCACTTTAAGATTTTTCATTAACCACGCAAAAGGGTTAAGACGCTCTCACGATCAGCAGCTTCAATTAACGCTGCGCGTTTAGCATCATCCATCAATGTACGACTGATTGATCCAAGGAAGGTCGTGTAACCCGATCCCGCGCTCGGGGGGACCAACATCAAAATCACCACGCGTGTCGGCACACCATCGGGTGCATCTGCATTGAAACCTTCTTTGCTAATGCCAATGGCACAAACGAGTTCATCAACCACATCTGTGCGGCCATGGGGTAATGCAATTTCATCGGTCATCACGGTCGAAGCCGACATCTCTCGACGAACAATCGCCTGTTTGGCTTCATCACGCTTTGCTTCTGCAAGGCGACCTTCAGCGATGAGCGCTTCGGTTAACTCCGCAATCACACCAAAAATATCTTCTCCGCGGAGAGAATTAATGACGACGGCCTTTTCAAGCATGCTGTCAAATGTATTCATGATTGTCTTCCTTTTCAAAATGTCTTTTACGATAACGCTTTAACATCGATTAACGCGCGAGTTACAGATAGCACGCCCTCAGCGCGCTATTGGTTTTTGTGTCTTCTAAAATCAAAGCATCTAACATTCGCCCAATAGGACCTGGCTTCCCATCGCCGACAGGACGATTGTTATATTCAACGACAGAAACAACATTGAGGGTTGTTCCAATCACTAAAATCTCACGTGCGGTGTCGAGTTCTTCCTCGCGAATCGGACGGAAAATCACACCAGTGATGTGACCTTCGGCTTCGAGTTGACGTGCCATCTCTGCCACACGCAACATCGTCGTTCCTGCAAGCACGGAATCCAACGGAGGGAAGACCAATCGTCCTGATTTCGAAACGATGCCGACATTTTCTGTCGCACCTTCGGTAATGTGACCTTGCGTATCGACTCCGACCATAAAGTCAACCTGCCATGTTTCCGCCTCTGCACGCATCAAGACATTTGGCAAATAATTACAGGTTTTCGCGGTCGCAAACATGGAAGGTTTCTGAGGAATCGTACTCTTACGCAACTTTGCACCCTCGGGATGCTTTTCCATAAAGGGTTGACCCGCACGATAAATCAAAATGTACAATTGCGAACCGATGGTTTCTGTCGGCGAAACGCCCATACTGCCAGGACCACGGCTCAAAATCACACGAATCGAACACTGTGGTTGCTTTGCAATGGCAAGTAATTCTAAAATCTTTTCTCGTGCGGCTTGTACGCCTCCCGGATGGGTTAAACCCATCTGATACGCACTGCGTTGCATCCGTTGTAAATGCGCATCAAGGTTATAAACCGCACCATCCACACATTTCATCGTTTCAAAAACGCCATCTCCACGATGCACCAAATGATCATCAAAGGGTACGACCATGAATGCCGGATCTGTTGTATAACCACCCAGGAGACTAGAGTAGAAAAGATAGTATGAACCATCCACTGCAGACCGAGAGGCTTGCAGCACTTCAATAAATTGACGCGTATCGATGACTTTCATGTCGACATTAGTATAGCAAACCTATACCTATAAAAGCAAGTATGAATTATAACCCTAAACGAAAGATGCACAGACCTTTCGTTTGGAAAGCATCTGTGCACCTCTTCGTTTTTTGACGCGATTAACGTGTGTAATTTCCGCGAAGGGGATTTTCACGCAACCGTGCGTGTGCTTCTTTACGGAATTCGAGGAAGCAATCATTTGCAATCGCTTCCCGCATACGATCCATAAAGCGAAGATAACTGTGAATGTTATGCAATGTCAACAAGCGATACCCCAGCATTTCCGAGGTGTTGAGCAAGTGACGCACATATCCACGCGTATGACGACTGCAACACGGACATGTACACCCAGGTTCTACCGGGAGGTCGCTTGCTTTCCATGCGCCTGCTTTTACGGGATAAGGACCATCATTGGTGAAAGCGGAGCCATTACGCGCATTGCGTGTCGGAATGACACAGTCAAACATGTCACATCCCATACCAACGGCTTCTGTCATTTGCCACAAATCACCTAAGCCCATCACATAACGCGGACGATGCTTTGGCATATAGGGCACAGAATCAGAAATCCCCTTGAGAATAAAGGGTTCGGGTTCTCCCACACTTACGCCACCAACGGCAAATCCATTGAGACCATCCTTTTCCATTGCGGCGAGTTCAATTGCACAATGCTTACGCAAATGAGCATATTCCGAACCTTGCACAATGCCAAAGTAAAGCTGACCCTCTGCACGCGGTTGTTCCAAGCAAACACGTGCCCACGCAAGGGTTTGTTCAACACTGCGTGCGGTGTAAGCTTCCGTTGAGGGGTAGGGAATGCATTCGTCAAAGAGCATTGCGATATCAGAGCCAAGTACGCGCTGTACCGCCATGGATTCTTTGGGTCCCATAAAGAGACGACGACCATCGATGTGCGACTGGAATGCAACACCCTCGGGTGTAATTTTACGCAATGAGGAGAGGGAGAAGACTTGGAAGCCTCCCGAGTCGGTTAAAATCGGTCCATGCCAATCTTGAAAGGCATGCAATCCACCGAGCTGTTCCATCACTTCCATCCCTGGACGCAACATCAAGTGATAAGTGTTACCAAGGATGATGGGAGCCTCAAGTCGTTCAAGATCTTCTGCGCCAAGGGTTTTTACTGTAGCTTGCGTCCCAACCGGCATAAAGACAGGGGTTGTGACGGGGCCATGTTGTGTCCAAAGGCGTCCAATACGAGCACCGCTTTTGGCGTCTTCGTGAAGGATTTCGTATGTTCCGACGGGTTTCTTTTGTGCGTCCATAGATTAGCGTTGAATCGCGGCAAGCATCTCGCGAACGGATTGTTCTATGCCAACAAAGAGAGCATGAGCGATAATGCTGTGACCAATATTAAGCGTGTCGAGATTAGGAATATCAAGCAATGGGGCGACATTTGTCATTGTGAGACCATGGCCGGCGTTGACGCGTAAACCAAGGGTTTGACCATAAGCCGCTGCATCATGAAGTGCTTCAATTTCGCGTTTGAGTTCATCGCCGGTGGCATTGGCATAAGCACCTGTGTGAAGTTCCACATAGGGTGCACCAAGATCCGCCGCAGCTTCAAGTTGCTTACGATCCGGAGCAATAAAAAGTGACACTTCCGAACCATTCTTGGTGAGCGCTTCAATGGTGGGACGCAAGAGGTCGCGCTGACCTGCTGCATCCAGACCACCCTCGGTCGTAAGTTCTTGGCGACGCTCAGGGACGAGACAAATTTCGTTGGGGCAAACATCAAGTGCGATGCGTACGACATCGGGATTGTTTGCCATTTCGAGATTCATGCGTGTGGTGAGCGTTTTACGCAGGGCATACACATCGGCATCTTGGATGTGACGACGATCTTCACGCAAATGAATGGTGATGCCATGAGCACCAGCTTTTTCAGCTAAACGAGCAATTTCAACGAGGTTAGGATAATCGACGCCGCGAGCTTGGCGAAGCGTCGCGGCGTGATCGATATTAACCCCAAGTTTAATTAAATCCATAAACGGGTTCCTTGAGGAGTTTAAGTGCATTACCAAGACTTCGAGAAACGGATATACCATGCCGTATCGGTGTGGCACTGACCCGGCGAAGGTTCCGTTTGATATTCGTTACGAACACCCGCCTCGAGCGAGATATCGTTGAGATAGCTCGAAACCATCGAGAGTTCCTTCAAGAGGTAGCTCGCCTTGGATTCATGAACGATAACACCATTATCGAGGTCTTCAAAGATAGGCGTATAAGTGAGTTCTGTATTCCACGTTACACCGCTCTTGAATTCCCAATGGAAGAGGAGTCCCAAGTCGAGTGCAATATCGCTATCGGTCAAACCATTACCCGAGGCATCGTGCGTATAATGTTCGGTATACGTATGTGCAAGACCGACACGACCACGGAGCGAACGCGCCTTACCTTCAACCGTTTCGTTAAAGAAGTAATAGCCCAAACCAGCTGCAGCCACATTCCGGAGACGATAGTCGCTGAAGCGATTGTGCTGAATTTCATCACGGAAATAGAGCGACCACTCCTCCGAGCCAAACAACTTCGGTTCATAATCGAGACCCGCAATATACTGTGCTGCAGTCGTAACACCATCCGCACGGGTCTTGTTAATCGAACCATACAACTTCAACTTCGAGGCTTCCGTCGTACGCAATGCATCCACATACGCCGAAACCGCTAGATCCGTTGTCGAGCCCGAGTGACCCGAAAGACCGAAACTCGCGCTAAACGCCCATTCTTTCGGCGTAGGGAAGTCTGGGTCATCTGCGGTAGGATCCCAAAGCGTCGCCACATCGGTCAACTGATAAGTGTTGTTGCGGATGTCAACAAGCGTCGTTTCACCCGCATCGTTTGTGGAGGTCTTAACTTCAGTTTTTGCTTTGTCCTTGGCATCGGTACGAGCGAGAAGCACGGTCTCCTTCGCATAAGACATCGACTTGATATCTTCACGCGCAATCGACAAGTCGCCAGCAAACGCCGTCTTAATCGTAACCTTACCTGCATGAATCAGCGAAATCTCACCATTAATAATATCACCATGCACCGTGACAATCTGATCTGCAAATGCCATCGAGGTGGCAAGACAAGCAAGCGCAAGCGGAAGGGCTAATGTTTTCATTCTTCTTCGTCTTCTTCTAAATGAGTGAATTTGGGATTTGATCCAGCAACTACAAAAGTAATCTCCCCCTTAATAGGGTGCTTTTCAAGTTGTTGAATAAGGGTCGATAGTATACCACGATTTACGCGTTCATGCAACTTTGTCATCTCAAAACAAACAGCCGCTTCACGGTCACCAAAGACCTCAAGCGCCATTTTTAGGGAAGCAACCACACGAAACGGAGATTCAAGGTAAATCATTGTATGCGGCAAATCTTTCTCTTGTTCAAAAAACTTGCGCTTCTTTCCAGGTGTTCTCGGAGGAAAACCTTTAAAGGTATAACTCGAAGTTGGCAGACCCGATAGCAATAATGCCAAGTCCACACTACACGGCCCTGGAAGCACTGTATAAGGCAAGTTTTCGGTTGCAAACCGACGAATCACGCGATAGCCAGGATCACTAATCCCAGGATATCCCCCATCCGAACAAAGCGCCACCGGTGTACCCGACCTAATAAACCCCTCAATCCGCCGCGTCACCGCATCCTCATTCCCCTGACGATACGAAAACATCTCCGGACGAGGAATCTGAAGCGAACTTAACAACTGCCACGTCCTACGCGTATCCTCACACGCAATCACAGGAACCGACGAAAGCACCTCCCGAACCCGATCCGAAAGATCCCCAAGATTCCCCAACGGCGTCGCCACCACATACAACTGAGCACTCAAATCCATAACGCTGTAACCATCCTTTACAATCGCTCAACAGTATAACACAACCCTCACCCCCACGCAAGCATCCAACACACCTTCTCATACCCGCGATGGTTTCATACACCGCGAGACGTTTCAACGCAAGGTTCGAAGTGCTCAACGCGTCTGTTTCTTATTCAAACGCAATTCCCTTTTCTTCCATAAATATAAAATCAGGGATAGACAAGCATAAAAAACAAGGTCAGACGAGCAAACGCAAGCCAAGCGTTTAAAGCATACATATGACTGAAATAAAAGATTAAACAGGCTTGT
>JAUNQZ010000017.1 GCA_030535915.1 bacterium | reverse complement strand
CGGTTGTTGCGCATGAACACAGCTACGCAGAGAATTATAATGAAGAGAAGCATTACAGTATCTCCGTGAGCGAGGCGGTTGAGACGCCGAAAGTGAAGCACACCGAGGCCTCTAATGTTCGCTACTCCATTTCAACCTCAACCTCCTATGCTGGGCACGACATTGATTTCTCAAAGTTGTCACAGTATCTGGATGATTCTCGTTCGGACTCTTTTGTAGAGCGACTCTTGCGTCTTATGCGAGAGAAGGAATTACGCGCTCCATCGGTTTATCGTGCGGCGAATATAAGTAAACAACTCTATTCAAAGATGATTTCAAATCTTTACTATCAACCTTCGCGTGATACTGCGATTGCATTAGCTTTTGCCTTACGCCTTACTTTTGAGCAAGCGCAAGACTTTATCGGTCGCGCGGGATTTCAATTGACGCATAGTGATGAACGCGATGTGATCCTTGAATTTTTCTTTAAAGAAAAGTACTATAAATTGCTCGACATTAATGTTGTTTTACATGAGATGGGCAAGAAGCCTTTAGGGTATTAATTTTTACTTCGCAGAATGTCTCATTTCAATATCGGTTGTTTTGAAGCGCAAAACAACCGATATTGAAGAGCAAAATCATTAGCCTTGATTTTATAGGCTTTTAGCGGACTTGAAAAAAGCATTGAAAAACGGTCTGAAATGGAAACTTTTTTTGAAAAAAATAAGGCAGGGGAAGTTGTTTTTTGATATACTATAAAGTGAAATTGAAAATGGTTTTACGAACACATCCTAAGGAGTAAAAATGAAGGCATTAAATCAAGTTGTTGCTTCGATTGCCCCATCGGCCACATTGGCCATTACAAATACCGCTGCAAAATTGCGTGCACAAGGCATTAAAGTGTGTGCGTTCGCAGCAGGTGAACCTGACTTTAATACCCCTGATTGCATCAAGCAAGCATGTGTAGAAGCACTCGCCGCCGATAAAACGCGTTATGTCGCAGCTGCAGGCTTGCCAGAATTGCGTAAAGCGATTTGCAAAAAGTTGCAAGAAGAAAACAAGATTGCTTATGAACCCTCGCAGGTAATTGTTGCTAATGGTGGCAAGCCGGCGTTGGCTCAAGTTTTCCAGACCATTGTGAAGCCCGGCGATGAAGTGATTATTCCTGCGCCTTATTGGCTCTCCTATCCTGAAATGATTCGCGTGGCTGGCGGTACGCCGGTCTTTGTTGAAACCACGGTTGAAAGTGGCTTCTTAATGACCCCGGATCAGCTTCAAGCTGCCATCACGCCCAAGACGGTTGCAGTGATTATCAATTCACCCTCCAATCCCACAGGCATGATGTACACGCCTGAAGAATTGCGTGCATTGGGCGAGGTTGCGATTCGTAATGATCTTTGGATCGTCTCGGACGAAATCTATGAAAAGATGGTCTATGGTGAAGTCGAACAAGTCTCCATGGCATCCTTCGGTCCTGAATTTTATGATCATACGATCACCGTTAATGGCTTCTCCAAGACCTTCGCAATGACGGGTTGGCGTTTGGGTTATGCTGCAGCGCCCGTGCCGGTAGCAAAGGCTATCTCTTCGTTGCAGAGCCATATGGCTTCGGCTCCGAACACCTTCGCTCAGTGGGGTGCCATTGCGGCTTTGGAACAAGCCGGTCCTGATGTGGATCGCATGGTTGAAGCATTCACGGCGCGCCGCGATCGAATCTATGAATTGATTTCTGCAATTCCTGGCATCAAGTGTCCGAAACCTCAGGGTGCTTTTTATGTCTTCCCGAACATTGCCTCCTTTGGCTTGACGTCGTTGGAATTCGCCCAACGCCTCTTGGAAGAACAGCATGTCGCCGTTGTGCCGGGTATTGCGTTTGGTAACGACCGTTGTATTCGCTTGAGTTATGCTTGCTCGATGGAAAACATCGAGGAGGGGCTCCAGCGTTTGGCAGCGTTCTGCGCGACACTCTAAGGTCACGCATAAGAAAAGCGCGAGGCATTCCAACAATTAGGAAACAACGCCTCGCGCTTTTTTCGTTTTGGATTTTATTTGAAGGAGTTGACAATGGCTTATCATTTCTTGTACAGTTCCATGGCGCGAACGATTCAAGTGCGATTGATGAAGGGCGCCGATATTGATGCTCTAGCGACCTTAGACCAAAAATATTGGTTAATGCTTTCGTGTCCCGTGCAAGGCCTTGGTGATGGCGAAACCATTGGTCGACTCCTGGATACGGATAATGACAATCGCGTTCGCATTCCTGATGTGCTTGCAACGATTGATTGGTTGCGTCCGCGGTTGAATGGATTTGATTGTCTCTTTACGCCGACAACGGGTTTATCCGCGACAGATATTTGCACAACGACACCCGAAGGTGAAGCGCTCGCAAAAGTCTTCCAACGCTTAGCTTCAGAAGGCATCTTAACGGCCGCAGCAATGGATGGCGCGATTGCGACCTTTCGTGCTCAAGTGGATAATGGCGATGGCGTTGTGCCTGCGACAGCGGCGGGTGAAAAATGGACAGCGCTTGGTGAGGCTATCCTTGCGGTAACTGGTGGCGCCGTTGCCGTGGATGGATCAAAGGGAATTACAAAAGAGATCCTCGAAGCCTTTTTAAAAGCACGTGCCGCCTATGAGGCATGGAAAACAGCCGCGCCACAAACAACGGATTTTCCTGATGCCATTGATCCTGCAACAGCCGCTGCGGCGGTCAATGCCATCGCCGCAAAGGTGGAGGCCTTCTTCCTCGCGTGTGATATGGTGCGATACAATCCTGCAGCAAAGGCGACCTTTGAGGCGCCCACCGACCTCGCGCAATTAGCAACCGCACCGATTTGTTTGCCGAGCGCTGAAGCTTATACATTGCCCTTTGAACGTGGTATTAATCCTACGGACAGTGCGAATATGGCTGTGGTGGCAATGCTTGCAAAAGCCCTTGATCCAGATGCAGATGCACTGGATAGTGCATTGTGGAGTCGCGTGAAGGCCGCGGTTGAACCCTTCGCAAAATGGGCGGCGGGAAAACCCGAAGGTGCAGATGTCTTCGCCGCAATGGATGAGGCCATGTGGACATCAACCGCAGACGTAAAGGCGCACGAAGCATTCCTCAAAGCGATTGAAACAGATGCCGCCCAAATGCCTTTAGCTGCGGCATTTGATGATTTGCGCCGATTGGTTATTTTGCGCGTTGACTTCTTGCGCCTCTTGCGTAACTTTGTAAATGTCGAGGACCTCTATCCGCCAACTGCACGCGCACTTTTCCAAGTCGGCACCTTGTACATGGACGGACGTTCGTGTACCTTATGTTTCCCCGTTGCACAAGCGGCCGCCGCACATGCAGCGGCGGCAAAAGATTCTTCGTGTTGCTTAGCCTATTGCACGCTTTCGCGTCCTTCAGAAAAGAAAACCCAAACCATTTGTGCGGTCTTTACGGCGGGATCGGCAGCAACCTTGGCCGTGGGTCGCAATGGTCTCTTCTATGATTTGAAGGGCGTTGCTTGGGAAGCAACAATTACGCACTTCGTGCCAGCGTCGATGGGATTGTTAGAAGCTTTCTTTGCGCCTTGGCGAAAGATGGCGGAAGCTTTTAAGAGTGTGATTACGAAGTTCATTTCTTCGAAAAATGATGTCGCGATGACGGCGATGACCACAAAGGCTGAGACGGCCGCAACAACGGCCACAACGGGTAAAGCCGCGCCACCTGCGCCTGCGGCAAAAGATCCAAGCGCGAGCATGGCTTCAATCGCAACGTTGGGCATCGCATTATCGTTCTTTGCGACTGCTGTAACAGGCATCGTTGCGGCATTGACAAATACGCCATTATGGAAAATTCTTCTCGCAGTGCTTGGATGTATTGGCATGATTTCGTTGCCGAATGTGTTGCTCACATGGTTCAAATTGCGTGCGCGTAATTTGGCTTCCATCCTCAATGCGTCGGGATGGGCGGTCAACCGTCGTATCGGTCTCACGCCACCATTGGGTCGCTACTTTACACAAGAAACGATTTATATTGGTAAACGCTTTGTGCCCGCAAAGTTACCCAAAGGTAGCAAGCGCAATAAAATCATTGCCCTTCTCGTGGCCCTTCTCGTAATTGTGGCTGCTGTGTGGTATTTCTGGTGCCCGACATCGCCACGTCAAAAGGCGGCCGCTGCGGAACAAGCTCGTACTGAAGCAAAGGCAAAGGCTGATGCAGCGGCGAAAGCCGCAGCACAAAAAGCATGTATAGAAGCTGCCGTAAAAGCAACAGCCGAAACGACGCCCCCCGTTGATGCGTCGCCTGCACCAACCGTAGCACCACCAACACCGGAGGTCAAGTAATGGCAAAAGTTCGTCCATTTTTAGGTTCAGAACATCCGCCCGTCGAGAAGGCAAAGGCACGCTTTCACGTGCTTCCCGTGCCGATGGAATTGTCCGTCTCGTATGGTAGCGGTACCGATAAAGGTCCCGCCGCTATCCTTGAGGCCTCCGATCAGTTGGAAGCGTATGAAGGCGGCTTCTATCCTTGTGAAGGCGGCATCTATACCGCGCCTATGATACAACCGACCGCCGCAAAAGCAAAAGATCCCGAAGCGTGGTTACAACGCATTGAAAAAGCCGTTGGTGAAGCCTTGGATTGTGGCGCCTATCCCGTACTTCTCGGCGGCGAACATACCGTCACCCTTGGCGCACTGCGCGCCTATCAAGCACGAGGCGAAAAAATAGGCATTGTTCACTTTGATGCACATGCAGATTTACGCGACACCTATGAAGGTTCCCCGCTTTCCCATGCCTGCGTCTTACGTCGTTGCCATGAATTAGGTTTCCCCGTCGCTCAATTCGGTACGCGTGCGTATTGTGAAGATGAGGCCTCCTATCGCGCCGCACATCAGCGAACCCTCTTCGCCGCCGATGCAGAACAACTCGCCTTGAAAGGTCCACCCACGCCACTCTTGCCGAAAAGTTTTCCTAAAAAGGTCTATGTGACCTTTGATGTCGATGGCCTAGACCCAGCCATTATGCCTGCCACAGGCACGCCCGTCCCAGGCGGACTCATGTGGTACTCGGCACTCTTCATCTTGCGTGAAATCGCAGCAACACATGATATTGTTGGATGCGATGTGGTTGAACTCGCTCCCATTAAAGGCCTCCATCACGCAGATTTTACAGCCGCAAAACTCGTTCAAAAACTCATGGCGCTCATGCCCTAAAACGTTATGTCAAAACACGATTGGTTTGTCCCAAATGACGAAGCTCTCAAAGCCGCATTAACCCGCTTTGATGAGACGAAACTCATCTCTATTGATGGCGTTTGGGTCAATCCCTCCGTCCGCAAACGCAACTTAAAATACTACATCTTCGACTGGGACGATAATATTTTAAGAATGCCCACCCGCATTCACATGGATCGTTGGGACGAGACTTCGCAACAATGGGTGCCACACGTATGCTCCACATCAACCTTTAGTGTGATTCGTTCGGATAAACATTATCGCTATCCTGAGGGAAACCGAGAGCGCGCCTTTATCGAATTCCAAGACGACCCAACGCCTCATGGCGGCGGCTCATTTTTAGCCGACCTCGACGCCGCCTTAGACGATATTGAATCCGGTAAAGTTGAAAAAGCCTTGAGCTTTGATGTCTTCCGAAAGATGCTTGTAGAGGCGCGCCTCTTCGCCATCGTCACCGCACGCGGACACCGCGTCGAAACATTAAAAGCCGCTGTCCGACGCTTCGTCCAACGCGTCCTTACACCTGTTGAACGCGAAATGATGATGATTAACTTCCGCGGATACGAATACTGTTTCGATGGTGCACGAACCTTCCCTTCACATGCCGAACTCTTCACTCGCTACCTCAATCTCAATCACTACCACGCCATCAACTCCACCGACTTTGGCGCACGCCTCGCAGAAGCTGCACCAAATTTGCAACGACAAGAAGATCGAAAACGCTTCGCCATCCACGACTTCATCGAATACCTCGTCGATATCCTCAATCGCTCCGGCATGAACGCCCTCCAGCATCCCTTCTCCATTGGATTCTCCGATGACGACCCTCACAACGTCGCCGCTGTAAGAGACTACATCCAAAACGACCTCATCCGACGCTTCCCCGCAATCAAATTTTGCGTCTACGACACCTCCGACCCAGAAACCGGCACCCACAAAATGACCTTCTCCCGACAACACCCACAACAACTCTAATCGAAATCCTACAAAAGAGTGATAAATGATAACATCTTGTGCGTAAGAAGAATGAACACAAGAAGTCTTAATCTTTGTCAAAACTTGACGAAGGATGAAAAATGTGAGAGAATACTTTTTCTTTAATAAAGTTCGGTTTTATGGGAAGGGGAGTTTCTATGAAAAATTTAATTTTAAGAAAGCTGTTTTTAAGTGCAGTGGTTGGTGGGCTTTCGTCAACGGCATTTGCAACATTGCGTATTACGGAAATGTGTCCGCGTCCGGATGCAATGGATCCGAATGGTAAGGAAGCCGGATGGATTGAGTTGCAGAATACAGGTGATACCGCGATAACTCTTTCGGATTATGCGTTAATCCGTTTTAATCGCGGTAAGAAGGAAAAGTGCGCTCTTAAGGATGATTTGAAGCCTTTCCCGGAAGCACTCGGGGACCTTGCTCCCGGTGCGCGCATCGTTGTCTATGCCGGCGAGGAATATGATAATGTCGACAAGGAAGAATTCAAATGCTATCCGGTAGAGGGAAGTACAACCGGTGAGCAGATCGGCGTTTTTCCCTTCAAGGTGAATCCGAAGAACTATCCCACGGTGCGTCTCTATAAACTTGATCACACACTGGCCGAAGATTCGACCAAGCACACACTCTTGCAAACGCTGAATATTCCCGTGGATTTGGAGGACAATAAGAGCTTCGGTCCGGGGTCGCATCTTGTCACGAAGCCGCTCATCGGTAGCGAGACGGCTTACACCTATATCGTGACCAACGGGGAGGAGATAGTTGAAGGAGTCGGCCGGGGCATCTTGGCTGTAGAGGAGTCTGTCGCGGCAACCTATGTACAGGGTAATGCGATTGAGTCGCTGGTCGCAATGGAGGGCGCGGATGAAGTTACTACCGCCGTCGAGGAGACTGATGGCATCTACAATTTCGCAAATGTGCAAAGTGCGCAGGATGGTCTTCGCGCCACATTATTGGAAGGAACCGTGCTTGACGGTGGATTTGCCGCCTCCTTCTGGTTTAAGACAGCGCAAACATCAAAGAACAGCGCTGGAAACGACGGTACAGGGATGGTGCTCTTTGAGTGCCGTCCGTCGCCATCGGATGACGGAACAAATAATCGCGCAGGCGTTAACCTCTTTATTGATGGTGACAGTTTGTTGAGGATTCAGCCGCGTAATCGGTCGAATGGAAGTAAGTCGATTCCTTCTGACGGGACTGTTGTTACCGATAATGAATGGCACCATGTGGTACTGACGGGTGGAATGACGCCCGGCGAAACGATAACGCTTTACTATGACGGAGAAGTGGCTATCAGCGCCAAATTGGAGCATGATATTACCTTACAGTTGGCTTATTTGTGCTACGGTCGCGCCTATAATTCAAACAGTTGGCTTCCCTATATCGGGGAGTTAAAGAATATCCAGTTCTTCCCGCGTGTTTTAACGGCGGCGGAGGTGCAGGCGGAGTCGGCGCTTCTTTCGGATGTGACCTCGCTTACTGCAACGGATGTGACGGCAAGTGAAACGGCTGAAGGCGAATATACTTTTGGCAAGAGCGAATCTTCGGCACTTGCCTATTTGGAGGATGGAAACATAACGAAATTCGACGGGGAAACTGTTGCTTTTTGGGTCAAGCCGACCTCCTTTGAAGGGAACGGTAAAGAAGCAACCGTTCTCGTTGACTGCCGGAACGGCAGCAAGGATACGACCGGCTATCTCTTGTTGCGCAAGGACAACGGAACGATTTATGTGCAGCGCTGGAATGGCTCTGAGGTTGTAAACATTGAATATTTCGCGGACGATTTGCCGTTGAACAAGTGGACACATATAGCATTCTCCCTTAATCCAAAGACAACTGTTGGCACGCTCTATATCAATGGTGTCAAGGTTGAAGGAAAGACGATTGATGACTACTCGGATACAACAACGAAGCGCCGCTTCGGCGGTTCGCATGACAAGTATTGGCGCGGCTTGATTGGCTCGATGGCTGATGTGCGCGTCTTTAATACCATTCTTTCGGATTTGGATATTGCCCGTCTGCACAATGCCAATGACCGGAAGCAAGCTTTGGTAACGGTGGATGGCACAAGTTCGACCGCTGATACGGTGGTGAATGTCGACTCCATCGCGGAGGATGCAACCGTCTCCGGCACATACACCGGCACACTCGCCCAGGCTGGTATTGTGACTGTGACTTCCGAAAAGGAAGGGCTCACGATTATGTGGAACGGCGTTGAAAAGATGATAAATACGGCCTTTGAGGCGGGAGCCGGCGACTATACACTGAGATGGAATGCGCCCGCGTTGAACGGAGACATCTCTCTCACAGCATTGCAGGTCTTCGCCAATACCGAGCGCTACATCTTCCCAACGATGACGAAGGGAGCTGAGAATAACTACGCCGATGCCATTCCCGTTGGTCCGCAGGTCGGTCCGCAGGTTGGTAAGAAGGTTGACGGGACTCGTGCACTCATGGGTGCTACCCCGACCGCCCCCGTTCCTGCCGCAACAGATTTGCCGGTTACCTTCACCATCTATCCGCTCTCGGATAATGGTGAGGTCGCTGATGAAAATGCAATTACCGGAGTGGAATTGCTCTATGTAATGGACTTCGGCGAGATGAAGACCCTCACCATGACGGCGGGTGCAGATAATACCTGGACGACCACGATTCCCGGTGAAGAACTTCCCGAGCCTGGTCACCTCATCCGCTATGCCGCGCGTATTACGGACGGTGCCGGATACACGTGGCGTTCGCCTTCGGAAAACAATCTCGATGACTGCCCGTTGTGGTACGGCACAATTGTTCAGCCGACGACCGACCAGAACAGCGCCACCCTGCAGACCTTCCATCTCTTTGCCGATGAGTTTGCCCTGAACAATATGGACAAGCAGTTTGACACCATTGAAGGTTCGTATCCCTATGGTGCTCGCGTGGGTATCTACGATATGCAGACCGAGGAGTACTACGACCGCGTGCGTATTGACTTGCGCGGAAACACCTCCGCCAGCTTCAATAAGAAGTCGCACGGGTTGCGTTTTAACAAGTGTCATCCGCTAGTCTTTGATCATCCCTTTGACGGTTTTGAGATTGAGACGCGCAAGACCTCGTTTACCGCAGAATGGCCTGATCCGACCTTCTTGCGTCAGTCGCTTTCCTTCTACATTTGGCGCAATGCGGGGAACTTGGTACCCTTCCACTATCCGGTGCGCCTGTTGCGCAATGGCGAATTCTATCAACTCGCCTTCCATACTAACCGTTTCACCGACGAGTTGATTGAGGACTACTACGGCCTCGACCCGATGGGCTACGGCTATAAGAATGTCGGCACCTTCGCCCCGAATTTGTCGACCTCCGCTGGCGGCATTGAAAAGAAGACGCCGGATGACGGCATTGAAACGGGAACTGTCGCGATGGCTCCGCTTCAGGAATTTGTTAATCGGTTCACTTCGGTTAAATCGATTACGGAATCCGAGTACACTGAACTTCCGGATGTGACGAAGGTTGTCGTTCAGCACTTTGACCTGCCGGCATGGTTCAACTACCTCGCTACGGCGCGTATCACCCAGGAAGCCGATGACGTTTGGGCGAACATCAGCGCTTACTATGACATCAACGGCACGAATACCTGGATGCCGCTCGCCTACGACCACAACCTCTCCTTCGGTCAGTGGTATTATGGGGATGATCGCGATATGGGCCGTATTGGTTTGCGTCCGGCTGACGACACCTTCAAATCGCACCCCTTCTATGGTGGTCATCGCATTCGCGCTTACAAGAAGAGCGGAGCCACGGTGGGTAATCCAAACTATGCCGTTGAAGCAGTTTGGCAGAGTGAAAAATTCCGCCGTCTCTACCTCCGCCGTTTGCGCACGCTCATGGATGAGGTCCTGAAGGAACCGGGTACGGAACAGAAAGATACGCCCTTTTGGGAATACATGACTACCATGCAGGCTGCAATGACCGAAGATGCTGCAACCGACCGTGCCAAGTGGGGCTACGGTGACAGCACGGTGATTTATGTTTGGGATAAGACGATGTCCCTTGAAGAGGGCCTTGTTGACATGTGGGACAACTATGTCGTTCCCCGTCGTGTCCACCTCTTCGAAACGCACTCGGTGACGAATGCGGACAAGGAAATCGGTTATGGTTCCAAATTGAATGCCGGCATCCCCGCACCCCAGTCTGCAATTGCCGACTTGAAGGCCGGAATGACGTTGAAGACGAAAATCGCCGAGCTTGATGATGTGCTCGTGATTCAGAATACGAATGATGAAGCCATTGACATGAGTAAATGGACGCTCGCCGGTGCCGTGGAATGGACCTTGCCTCCGGGTACGGTCATTGACGCGCAGATTGACGGCGTTCCCGGTGAACTCTATATCGTTGCCGATCGCAATGCTTACGTGCTTGCTCACGAGACGGAACTCACCGATCAGGTGATTGTCGGTAATGCCGAGTTCACGGAGTCGCAAGTCTTCACGTTGACTGCAACGGATGGCACGCAAGTTATTGCCACGGAACCCTCCGATGCCATGCTCGGTCTGCGCGTGGCCGAAGTGATGCCTGCCACGCCGGAAGACGGCGGCGATGGTGCGGAATATATCGTCCTCAAGAACATTCTCACCGACAAGACAATCAACTTGGAGGGTGTGAATGTGCGCGCAATGAAGGATGAGGATGGTGAACCCTGGAAGGTGGATATCACCCTTCCCGCTGGAACGCTTGAGCCTGGAGCAACTTGCCGTTTGGACAAGGCCGACTTCGAAGAAAGCGGTTGGGATAAGATTACAAATGGTAAGGTTCGCTTTGAAATCCGCGATGCAGAGGGCGCCCTTTGTCAGTATGCCTATTGGAGTGACAAGTGGTATCCGCAGATGGATGAAGGCGGTGCATCGTTGATTGCTGTCAGCTTTGAGTCAGAAATCGGAACCGGCGATGACGGCAAGCTGGACTGGAAGCCCTCCTTCGTTTGGCCGGCAGATGATGAAGCTGCACAGGCCGCCATTACGGAGGCTATTGCTGCAAACGGTGCCATTGCCACCTGGTTGCGCACGCTGGATGAGACCGGAAATGAAGCTCTCGCCTCCTTCACCGGCTCAGCAGATGATTTGGAACTCTGCTGGCTCATTAACCTGTCGCCAGTGGCTAGTCCTGACGTTGAGATGGCGATTACCGCGATTACTTTTGATGCGGGGGGTGATTTGCAAATCAAGGGAACGTTAAGCGTCAATGATAACGCGCATGAGACGGATGTGAATGGTCTGATTAAACTCTTCAAATATACAACCCTTGAGGGTACGCCAACGGAAGAGACGCTTTCAATAAAGACCTTCCCGTTAGGATTTTCAACAACGCCTGGTGAGGCTCGATTCTTTAAAGTAAAAATAGAATAAGAGGTCGCCTATAGCCAATGAGGAATGAGGAATGGGTTGCAATGGTTTTGCGCTAATTTTCTTTTCTTTTTATTGTTTATGCTTTCACAATATGGTATAATAAATTACGATTTATGAATTACGAATTGCGGATGCTTGTGATTCGGTTAGATATTAGGATGGTAAAGTTATGCGCGTGGCGTTAAGTTGGTTGAATGAATTTGTTGATTTGCAGGACCAGACGGTTCAGAGCGTTTCGGATTTGTTGACGTTTTCGGGCGTTGAGGTTGAGGCGATAGAGAGCACGGGGACGATTTTAGATGAACATTTTGTGGTGGGAGAGGTCTTGACGTGTGAGGCGCATCCGGATTCGGATCATTTGCATGTGTGCAAGGTTTCGGATGGTAAGGAGACGCTGCAGATTGTTTGTGGTGCGCCGAATGTGCGTGCGGGTTTGAAGACGCCACTGGCGAAGATTGGCGCGGTGATGCCAGGACCCGAAGGGTTCAAAATTAAGAAGGGCAAGCTTCGCGGAGTGGAGAGCTTCGGGATGTTGTGTTCGCGGGATGAACTCGGCCTCGGTGGGGCGCATGATGGCATTTGGGAGTTGCCGGCAGAGGCGGTGACGGGTACATTGATGCAACCTTTTATGCCGGAAGCAGATACGGTCTATGATTTGGAAATTACGTGGAATCGTCCGGATTGTCTCTCGGTGGTGGGGATTGCGCGTGAATTGGCGGCGTTGTTGAATCGCGAATTGAAGTTACCCTCGGTGGATTTTGAAGAGAAGGGACCGGATGTTCATTCGCAAGCGAAGGTGATTGTTGAGGATAGTGTTTTGTGTCCGCGGTATACGGCGCGTGTGTTGCATCACCTTGACCCTAAAGCTCCGACACCCGATTGGATGGCGCGTCGTTTGGAACAGTGTGGGATGCGTAGCCTCGGTCTTGCGGTGGACGTGACGAACTATGTGATGCTTGAAGTGGGTCAGCCGTTGCATGCCTTTGACCATACGACGTTGAGCGATGCGACGATTGTTGTTCGTCGTGCGAAGGACGGCGAGACGATGCGTACGCTTGATGGCATTGATCGTGCGTTGGATTCCTCGATGTTGATGATTGCAGATGCCCATCGTGCGACCGCTGTGGCGGGTATCATGGGGGGTGAAGAAACCGAAGTCGCAGAAGGTGCGACGGGTACGATTTTGTTGGAATCGGCACTCTTTGATGCGGCCTCGGTGAAGTTCACCGCAACGAAGCTTGGCATTGCCTCAGAATCTTCGTATCGTTTTGCACGTGGGGTGGATAAGGACTTGGCAGACTTTGCAAGTCGTCGTGCGGTCTCGCTCCTTGTGAAGTATGGCGGCGCTGAAGCTTGTACGGGTGTGATTGATGTTGATGCGCGTGATAAGACGCCGATTGATGTGAAGCTCTCTTATCAGCGCGTGAATGATGTCATTGGTGTGACGATTCCTGCAGCGAAGGTTGATGCGATTTTGACGTCGCTTGGGATTGAAAAGGTCGCAGGGGATGAAACGTCGGGGACTTTCCGTGCGCCATCGTGGCGATATGATATTTCCTTGCCTGCGGACCTCATTGAAGAAGTCACGCGTATGAATGGTCTTGATGCGATTCCGACACAGTTGCCGACCTTGGCGGCGGTGTCGCAGTTGCCGGAGGAGAGCTTCCGCACGAAGAAGGCAGTGCGCCATGCACTTTTGGCCTTGGGCTTTACGGAGGCAATGCATTATTCGTTCCTCTCCAAGGCGGAGTTGGATGGTTTTGATCCAATGGTGACGAATCGTTTGGTGATTCCGAATCCGGTTTCGGCGGACTATGGCGTGTTGCGAGACAGCTTGTTGCCGCAGATGATGGGTTCGTTGGGTCGTAATGCGGCGCGTCAAACGGAATGTTGCGCACTCTTTGAAATCGGTCGTGTCTTTAGTGTCGATGCGAAGACGGGGAAGCCGGTGGAAGCCGACCGCGTGGCGTTTGGTTTGATGGGACCCTTTGGTCGTGATGCGCTTTCGCGTCGTGCGCCGTTGCGTGATGAAGAGGCGATGCTCTGGCTCAAGGGCGCGGTTGAAGCGCTTTGTGAACGTCTCCATGCGCCGCGCTTTGGATTCTTCCCTTGTAAGCATCCGGCCTTTGCGAAGGGTTTTGCGGCAGAGATTTGCTTGGGTCGCAAGCGCGTCGGTTTGATGGGTGCAGCGAGTGCGGATATTCGTCACCGTTATCGTTTGAATACGCCGATGGTGGTGGTCGAATTGGAGATGGATGCACTAACGAAGGGAATGGATGCATTGCCGCGTTTGAAGCCGGTGCCGCAGTTCCCCGCAAGCCGTAAGGATATTGCTTTCATCGCGCCGGAGACGTTGACGCATGAAACGATTGTACGCACTATCAAGAAACATGCTCCTGCAGAATTGACGGATGTGGCTCTCTTTGATATCTTTACATCAAAGCAAATGGGCGCAGGGAAGCGTTCGATGGGTTATACATTGGAGTTCCGTTCGGCAGAGCGTACATTGAAGGATGCGGAAGTGAATGCGGCCTTTGCGAAGATTGTGGCGGCATTGCATGATGAACTCGGCGTTGAAATCCGTGAAGCTTGATTTGAATGAGGAATGAGGAATTGTGGATACGGCTCGCTTCGCTCGGGTATTTTAAACCACGAAAGACATGAAAGGTCTTGGATGTGGCGCACTCGTGCGGGAAAGAATGAGGAATTCGTAATTCATAATTCGAGCAAGGTGTATTATTTGCGCTTTGCGGTAAACGGGAAAGGATTTGTGGCTTCGGCTACATCAGGAAGTGGACCCTGTCCTAAACGCGAATTTGGCTGACATTTTCTCTGGCCTACAGTTTTTTAGGATGGACCGATTGCTACTCACAAAGGCGTGCGCTTCGAGCGCGTACCGGAAGGTGTGGCTCAGGACTGTCACCTGGATGTTTTTGGGCTCCAGAGAGCGAGGCAGTACGTCTGGATGGGGTTTTTTTTGAATGAGGAATGAGGAATTGAGGCTGCGGCGCGCTGGGCTTGGGGAAAATTTGGAATTCCTAATTTGAGTTTAAAGGTTTTGATGAAAGGATGGCGATATGAAACGTTGGCTTGCGATGTTGGCATTGATGTGCGCTTCATGCGTTGTGGCTGATGGTGCGAGTGATACCGCTAAGCTTGTGTTCGGTAAAAACGAGGCGAGCAAAGAGCGTATCGATAAAGGTGCTATTTTCATTGATGGTCTCTTTATTCGTGGACCTTATACGGTGACGCGTGAAGGGAATCTGATTCTTGTCAATGGAAAGGTGGCTTCGCGTTTGAAAATCGAAGCGGAAGCCGAAGAAGCAGACGCGGAACCTTCGGAGGAAGCAGAAGAGACTGTCGCAGATGAAACGACTGAAGAGAATGCTGTAGATGAGGCGTCCTCGGAAACGGAAGATGAAACGATTGAGGAGCCCTTGCCACCTAAACGTACGTTAACGCGCGAGGATAAAGAGGCCGCGGCGAAAGAACGCGCAGAGGAAATGCGTAAACGAAGTGGTCATAAAACGCTTGCAGAAAAAGAAGAAGAACGTAAGAAAGCTGCAGCGCGTGCGAAGCTTCGACCCGCGTTTAATCAGGAGGTTGTCTCTTCTAATCCAAATGCACTCTTTGAAGAGGCGGATTATACCTATACGCCTCCGAGACGTGCAGAACCGAAAGCCGTACCGTATATTCGACCAGAAGCTAAGAAGAGCTTGAAGGAACAAGTTGCAGCAGAAGAGGCGGCCAAGAAAGCGAAGGCTGAGGCTGAGGTTGCAGAAGTTGAGACGCCGCCTGTAAAGGCAACGCCTGAAAAAGAGCCAGAAGTTTCTGAAGAAGATGAGCGCCTTGCAGAAGATGCTGTTTTTGAGACGCTTACAGAGGAAGAAGTGGCGCGTTATGTTAAAGCGTTGGATAGTCGTCAGAAGCAAATAGAAGATGCGCTTCAAAAGGATATGATGATTTTCCTTTCCTCTTCAACGGTTGCGTGGAAGGTCTCTTCGAAGGCTGTAATGACACGTTTTGTGGCTGCACTTGAAAAGCTTACGGATGAAGAGAAATTTGTCAAAACATGGAAAGATTTACCGCAAGGGTATTTGCGCAATGTTTATAAGCATCGAGCGGAGAATGCAAAGAATACGAAGGTCTTGCGTTTGAGACTGCAGCGTGACGCGCGCGATGCGAAGAATAAACCCAGTCGAATTTAAGCGGGATTTGGGCGTATGCAACTGCCTGAAAGATTGACGCAAGAAACCATCTCGGCATTTTGTCGGGATGGTTTCTCGCATCTTTTTGAAGGGCGAGAACAACTGACGGTTGATCTTTCGCATGTGCAGTGTATTGATGGCGCGGGTGTGGCGTTTTTATGGTGGTTGCGCATGCGGTGTAAAAAGCAAGGCATAGCGTGTGAGTTTCGTCATCTTTCGCCCTCGATAGAGCATCAATTGGCGATGTTTACGCAAGCACATCAATCGCATTTGCCGATGGCGCGGCAACCATCTGCTTCGTATCCAGTGCGGGTTGGCGAGCGGGTGTGCCGTATGTTTCGTCACCTTTATGAGGTGATTGCGTATGTGGGGGAATTGCTGTCGCATTTGGCGACATTGTTTGCGGGACATTTTCGTTGGAGTGAATGTCGGGAGGCGTTTTATCGTGCGGGTGTGCAAGCGGTGCCAGTCGTAATGATGATTGGTTTTTTGTTGGGATTGATTTTAGCCTTTCAGTCGGCGATACCGCTTGAGATGTTTGGTGCAGAGGGCTTCGTTGGAGGACTGGTTGGGATTGCGCTTGTGCGAGAGTTGGGTTTGATTATTACGGCGATTTTGATGGCGGGTCGTACGGGTTCTGCGTTTGCGGCTGAAATTGGCACGATGAAAGTGAATGAAGAGTTGGATGCGTTGGAGACGATGGGTTTGTATCCTGTGCGTTTTCTTGCGTTGCCGCGTGTTCTTGCGGGAACATTAGCATTGCCTTTACTTTCATTATTTGCGACATTGGCAGGTCTTGTTGGCGGTTGGCTTGTGATGTCGATTTTAGGTTTTTCGTTGCACTATTATCTTGATCAGTTGACCTCGTTTGTCGCGTTGGGTGATTTTGTTGGAAGTTTTGTGAAGGCGTTTGCTTTTGGGTTTGCGGTTTCGGCCGTAGGCTGTCGATGTGGATTGACCGCGGAGAATGATGCCAGTGGTGTTGGACGCGCGACAACCTCTGCGGTCGTGACGGGAATTGTGTTTGTTGCGATGCTTGAAGGTGTCTTCTCTATTCTCTTCTATGCGATGGGTTGGTAATGTCAATGATGCCTGCGATTCGATGTGAACATCTCGCTACGGGATATGGAAATAACATCTTGATGAAGGATGTTAATTTTGAGATTCAGTCGGGAGAGATTGTTTTTATTTTGGGAAGTTCGGGTTGTGGTAAATCTACATTGATTAAACACATTATCGGTCAGGTGCCACCGATTCGCGGAGAAGTTTACATTCATGGTCAGGCGATGTCAACGGCGGAAGGCGATGTGCGCGAGCGCATATTGCGTTCGTTTGGCATGATGTATCAAAGTGGCGCGCTTTTTGGGAATTTGTCTGTGCTTGAGAATGTGCTTTTGCCGTTGGAGGAGTTTACGCGTTTGCCACGAGAGATACAGGAGATTTCTGCGCGTATGAAATTGGAGCAAGTGGGTTTGTTGGACCGAGCAGAGGCGATGCCGTCGGAACTTTCTGGTGGACAAAAGAAGCGTGCGGCGATTGCGCGTGCGATGGCATTGGAGCCAAGTGTTCTTTTCCTCGATGAACCGAGTGCGGGATTGGATCCGATCACATCGGCCAATATTGACGCGTTGATTCTGCGGCTTTCACGTGAGCTGGGCAAGACGATTGTGATTGTTTCTCATGAATTGGCAAGTATTGAAGCGATTGCCGATCGTGCAATTTATTTGGATCGTACAAGTGGAGGCGTGCTCGATCAAGGTACGCCACGTTATCTTCGAGAAGAAAGTCCGTCAGAGGTGATTCGTCATTTCTTTAATCGCCGTGCGGAAGGATAAGGGTGTATGAAAAAACAAACGCATCACTTTATTATTGGGTTATTTGTTTTATCGGCCGTTGCATTACTTGTGCTTGCGGGGATTTTCTTTGGTGGCGGGCGACTGTTCCAAGAGAAGATTTATTTCGAGACATATTTTGATTCTTCGGTTCAAGGTCTTGATAAAGGCAGTGCGGTTCAATTGCGAGGCGTGACCATTGGTGAAGTGGAGTCGATATCCTTTGCGTCGGTGGATTATGCAGACGACTTGGAAAATGCGTCCGAAGAAGACCATAAAGCTTTGCGATATGTTCGCGTTGTGTGCTCAATTGATGTTAAAAAACATCCTAATTTTTCTGCGGAGAAACTCGAAGCTTTGAAAAAAGAAGCAGGGCTCGTGACGAGCCTTTCTATGCAAGGGATTACAGGTGGAATGTTGATTAACTTAGATTTTACGCAAACACCAAAGGAAACATTGCCGTTTGCGTGGACGCCGGTCGAGACCTATATTCCTTCACAACCTACAACATTGGAGAATATTATCAGTGTTACAGAGCGTGTGGCTACAAATTTAGAGAAGATTGATTTTTCTGAAACTGTTGATGCGATAACGATTCTGACGAATCGCCTTACAGATGCAATTGATGATGCAAATATAGAACATCTTTCAACAACGATTTCGGATTGCGCATCCTCAATGGATTCATTGGCACAGCATGTTGATGCGCTTCTTATCGCTGCGGGGCCCGAACTTGTCGGAGAGAATGTTAAATCGATTTCAGGTTCGCTGGTAAGCGTTTCAAAGACGCTTGAACAAGAAATGCCGACGATGACACAACAAGCAAATCAAACATTTGCATCTGCCCAAACATCCATTGATACATTGAATACGATGCTCGTCCAACTTATGCCATTAGTGCAGGCATGGACAGGAAGTGAAGAGATGGAGATGTTGCCTACGGATGTGGCGGATTCGGTGGAGCAATTGTCTGAGACATTAATGTCGCTTGAGGCGCTTCTTGATTTGTTACGCGAGCGTCCTTCTCGATTGATTTTTGATGATGAAGAATAAATTTGAAGGAGTCAAAATATGAAATCAATTATTGCCGTTTTAGCGTTTGTTCTTTTGTGTTGTGTTGGATGTTTTGGGTCTCGTATCGTGCCTCCGTGTTATACGGTTGGATTGGATGAAGTTTTATCAGAAAACTTGGCATGGCCAGCGGTGACAGATGTAAAGGTCTCTTTGGCAAGAGATTTGCAATCAATGACGGTTCCCTTCGTTTATCATTCGGATGGTCGTGTAACGAATTATAAGAAATTGACCTATTATGCATCGCTTCCTGCGGTACTTGAACGCGCGATTGAGGACCATGTGAATATTCAAGCGCATGCAAAGCAAAGTTCACAACTCCATCTTATGCTCACGGATTATAAAATTGATTTGAGAGGGAAGACGCCAATGGTTGTGGTGCAATTTAAAACACATCTGATGCAAACGCCTTCGGGATTTGTCTTAAAGCATCCGTCAGATATGGTTTATTCGTTAAAGGGTACATGTGAATTGCCGAAGGATTATTCTGTGCAAGATGTGCGTAAGGCATTTGCAATTGCATTAAAACAGGCATGTTCATTGACGAAGTAAATCCCTGTCATCATTTGAATTATTCATCTCCGAGGAGCTCTTCGCTCCTCGTTTTTTTGTATAAGAAGTATTTTTAATCGATGTTTAATTGAAGTTTAAAAAAGTCAAAAAAAGACTTTCTTTTTTCATTTGTTTTGTGTATAATACACGGCATTATAAGTTTTTTGAGAAAAAGTCAAAAAAAGACTTGTAAGCCGAGCGGCTCTTTGCTATACTATGCTCCACTTTTGCGATTTGCGGGTGTAGCTCAATGGCAGAGCTCCAGCCTTCCAAGCTGGCTACGAGGGTTCGATTCCCTTCACCCGCTCCATCCATTCTTGCCGGAGTGGTGAAATGGCAGACACAGCAGACTCAAAATCTGCCGCCCCTAAAGCGTGAGGGTTCGACTCCCTCCTCCGGCACCATTCGTTCCCATTTAGGATGTGGGTATTGGGCGGTTAACTCAGTTGGTTAGAGTTCCTGATTTACACTCAGGCTGTCGGTGGTTCGAGTCCGCCACCGCCCACCAAATTAAAGGCGCGTCTCCAGTTTCGGAGGCGTTTTTTTGTTTTTATATGTCTCGTGTATACAGCGTTAGGAAAATGAAAAACGGAATTGCATTTCGCTTTTGAAATGTATTATAATAGCAGTTAAGAAGGGTATTGTAATGGATCAAAGAATGACACAGCCTCAAATGAGTCGACGCGCGTGGTTGCGATGGATGTTTGCAACTGGGGCCTCAATGGCATTGCCTTTGCGGAATGCGTTGGCTGTGTTAAAGTATGAATTTGTCAATATTCGTGTGGCGATTCATCCTAATAATCCTGCGATCCTCTTTGATCCTGCAAAATGCATTTATTGTGGCGCGTGTAAAGTGGTCTGCAATCGTAAAATGGGCGTGGATGGATTTTACGACTTGACGCGTACGGGAGATGAACCGATTTGTGTTTATTGTGGACAGTGTACGACGGTTTGTGAAGGAGATGCGATTACTATTCGCCCTGAATGGCAAAAGGTTCGAGAAGCCAAAGCTACGGGGAAGAAGATTGTTGTCTCGACATCGCCTGCTGTGCGTGTAGGTTTAGCCGATGCGTTTGGAGGTAAACCTGGGCAGTATCAGCAAGCGCAAGTCGTTGCACTTTTGCGACAGCTTGGCGCAGATATTGTTTTTGATGTTGGCTTTGGCGCTGATATTACAATTACAGAAGAAGCTACCGAACTGCTTGAACGCTTAAAGTCGGGCAAGCCGTTGCCGATGTTTACAAGTTGTTGTCCTTCGTGGGTGGCTTTTTGTGAGTTTTTCTATCCAGAATTATTGTCACATGTCTCGCGTGTAAAATCTCCTATTGCAATGCAAGGCGCAACGATCAAGTCCTATTTTGCTGCGAAACATAACCTCGACCCCAAGCAAATTTTTAATGTTGCTTTGACGCCGTGTCCTGCAAAGAAATATGAAATTGCTCGCCCTGAATTGAACGTGGATGGCTTGCGAGATATGGATGCCATTGTTACGGTGCGAGAACTTCCTCATTGGCTTGCGGCAGAGGGGATGACGTATGATCCAACAAAGACATCGGACTATGACGCATTGATGGGAGAGGCTTCAAGTGCGGGGATTCTCTTTGGGAATACCGGTGGTGTAACAGAAACCGTTTTGCGAACCGCATACATGATGGCGAATGGAGAACTCCCTCCAGAGAACTTTTTCTCGTTGACGGAGGTACGAGGACTTTTGTCTCCGCGCGTAAAGGTAAAGACTGCCACGGTCCAGCTGTTACCCGATCGAGAAATCACGGTTGCGGTCGTACAAGGGCTTGCAAATGCAAGAGCGGTTATAAAAGCATTGAAAGAGGGTTCGCTTCAAGCGGACTTTGTTGAAGTGATGGCTTGTGAAGGCGGTTGTATTGGTGGGGCAGGGATGCCTCTTTCAAAGATTCAGCCGTATGTTTCAAAGGCAATGCGTCAGGCGCGTTTAGATGCGTTGCAAGCTCAAGACTCGGAAAAGACCGCTTTGCAACAACGCGTGAGTTGGAGCAATCCGCCGTTGCGTCAACTCTATGATGAATTTTATAAAGCTCCCGCAAGTGAGATGGCGAAACGTTATTTGCATACGACCTACACCTCGCGTGCAAATCAACTTGATGTGACGCCTTGAATGTCTCAACGATTGACGAGGAGATGACAACGAGAGGCTCATTTGTGTAGCGTCTCGTTTTTGCTTTTTAGGGATGTTTTTTTGAGGGGCGATGATGCTCAATTTCAAAGTCGCCCATTTTGAAGTTCAATATCGCCCATTTTGACGAGCAAAGTCG
>JAUNQZ010000095.1 GCA_030535915.1 bacterium | reverse complement strand
TCTACAAATCCCTCTACGAAAGGAATGTGTATTATTCATAGACCGGCACATCTACAAACCCCTTTATTAAAAGAAAAAAGAAAGGTAAAAAAATGGCAAACATTCGTATTCTTTATGGTAGCACAATGGGAGGCACTGAAGCCGCAGCACAATTCCTTGCAACGAGCCTCAATGCAGAAGCACTTCCCGTTGCGGCTGCAACGGCGGACAGTTTTGGCAAAGGAGAAGCGCTTGACCTCTTGCTTTTAGGGACTTCGACATGGGGATATGGAGAACTTCAAGATGATTGGGCCTCTGCCCTCCCCCTCCTTGAAGCCGCAGATTTAACAGGCATTAAAGTTGCCGTTTTTGGTACTGGCGATCAAATTGGTTTCAGCGACACCTATGTTAATGCCATTGCAACGCTTGCGGACATTGCTGTTGCTCGCGGCGCTACGCTCATTGGTCAAACCTCTGCTGAGGGGTATCAACACACGGCCTCTCTTGCCGAACGCGAGGGTCGCTTTGTTGGGCTTGCGCTTGACGATCTCAATGAACCCGAGAAGACACCCGAACGCCTCTTTGCTTGGATTACACAACTTAAAAACGAATGTGCAATCTAATACGAGGAATTCTTCGCACGAAAGATTCTTGGAATAAGAAGCAATCTAAAAGGACTAAAACCTCCTCGCTTTTGGTTATTCCCCAATAAACTCTCTCAAGAGTGTCGTTTTAACCCTTTTATCCTTGCTTTTGGTCTTTACCATAACTTCGCGCGATAGACGCTTAGACGATATACATTATAAGTAGACGAAAGGAGGCGTATAAATAGATTCAACACCCAGAAGATTGTGACGACAGAGTCTAATCTCTCTCTCGTTTTGTATCAAAGTTTTTATATCCATACAATTTAACTTGTTTATTTTCAACTCCAAAACAAAAGAAAAGCCCTTGAATTCAACATTCAAGGGCTTTTTAAGATGGAGCCAGCGACAGGATTCGAACCCGCGACCCACTGATTACAAATCAGTAGCTCTACCAACTGAGCTACACTGGCAAAACGTCGCACATTATTGCAAAAGTGGTGTTGAAAGTCAAGAAGTATTTTCTTTTTTCTCGCTTTTTTGAGTTTTCTATGCACGAATGGTCTTTTTTATGCTAGAATAAGAAGTGATTTTCCTTTTCATATATATAACAAGTGGCGAGGTTCGTTTCGTATGGTTAAATCAATGACAGGTTTTGGACGCGGTGAAGTTGCAACAGCTTCGCATTTGATTACGGTTGAGATTTCAACGGTCAACCGGAAGCAGTTTGATGCGTCGTTGTGGATGCCTCGCGAATGGATGTCATTTGAGCCTCGCATGCTTGCCCTTTTAAAGTCTCAGATTGCGCGTGGAGCGATTAAATGTCTTGTTGCGTTACGACCGCTCAGTGATGCCGATGCAATGATGGGGGTTATTGAGAAATTTCAACGCGTTCGAGCCACGGCTGAGCAGTTAGGGCTCTCAGGGACTGCAACGATTTCTGATTTGGTTGCGCTTTCTGCCAATGAACGCGAATCTCCACCCCCTCAACCCACCGATGAACTATGGGAGGTCGTTGCTCAAGCCACGGAGAAGGCGCTTGCACAGCTGCAAACGATGCGATTGCATGAAGGCGAACAAATCGCCACAGACATTCGACAGCGATTAGGTTCATTACGAGCGTTATTTGAAACCATTCGTGAAATTGCGCCAACATTACCAGAAGCTCATCGAGAGGTGCTTCAAAAACGCATTGAAGCATTGATGAGTAATGGACATCAGCTTGATGAAGGCGTTTTGGAGCGCGAGGTTGCCATTTTTGCAGAGCGTTGTGATATTGCAGAAGAACTCACGCGATTGGAAGCACATTTTGTTCATGCCGAGACCTTGCTGAGTGGAGAGGCTCCATGTGGACGTGCATTAGACTTCCTCTGCCAAGAGTTTTTTCGAGAGATTAACACAACGGGATCCAAATGTAATGATCGAACGATTGCGCATCATGTCATTGCATTTAAAACATTGTTAGAAACCGTTCGCGAACAGGTACAAAATCTTGAATAAGTGCGTGCGACAATTTCATTTGACTCCAAGAGCGCTCTTGGCGGAAGGCTTTCATCGGCAATTAAATACCGATGCATTGGCACATGCACCTATCGTTTACATCGTTCATAACCAAGGCTTCGCGGGGAGAGTTCCCTTGCCGATGGCATTTGCAAATCCATGCCTTGTAGATTTAGCGCCCGCCTATCGCTTGCGAGGCGCACGCATAACACGCGAACAATATGCCGAAGTCCTTGTGCGAGCAGAGAAACTCTGTGCAGAAGGACATGGACCCTTTTTCATTGAATTGCTTTTGGAGACTTCTTATGACACAAATCTCCCCACCCCTCTCGCATAATCTTTTTACAATGACCCCTGGGCATGTGCATGTGATGGGCATTTGCGGTGTTGGTGCGGCCGCTATTGCATGGATGTTGCATTTACGAGGTTGGAAGGTCTCAGGATGCGATTGTCATATCACCCCTACCGTGCAGAAGTTTTTTGAGAAGCACCAGATTGCCGTATTACACAATCATGCGCCCGAACACCTTGCCACTTGCGATGCTGTCGTCTATAGTGCCGCCATTCATGACGACAATCCCGAACTCTTAGCCGCTCGTCAGCAAGGTAAAATTGTCATGTCTCGTGGAGAATGCCTTGCAGGATGGGTCAGCGAACATCGTTCCGTTGCGGTTTGTGGTACACATGGCAAGACAACCACAAGTTGTTTTGTAACGCGTTTGTTACAGTGTATCGGCGAGACGCCGTTGTGGTGTTTGGGTGGCTACACGACAAAACTCATCACAAATGCGGGGCCTCGTCACAAGCTCAATGATGACACACCAACAGCAGAACGCCTTGCGGTTGCAGAATCAGATGAAAGTGATGGCACGCTCGCACTCGAATCGCCAGCAATTACGGTCATTACAAATATTGAACTCGACCATGTTGATCACTTTGAAAGTGATGAAGCGCTTGAGCGTTGCTTTGCAACCGTCGTACAAAATACGCGAGAAGGTGTTGCCGTTTGTGCGGATATGCCACGCGCATTGCGTGTTGCGGCATTATTTAATAAAAACAATAGTGTCACCTATGGTTTTTCAACAAGTGCGAAATTACGAGCAACCAATCTACGCCGCGAAGCATCTCAAACAACCTTTACCCTTTTTCTTGGGGATAAGGTTATTGGTGATGTGACATTGCCGATTCCAGGAGACCATAATGTGCTCAATGCTTTAGCGGCAATGAGTGCATGTTTATTGCTTGGATTTGATGCAACATTATTGGCACAAAATTTACCGATGGCGTGTGCAGAATTACCACGTCGTCGTTTCCAATGGCTCACCTCACAAGATGCCCCCATTCGCATTGTCTCTGATTACGCTCATCATCCTGCGGAAATTCAAGCGCTTCTCTCAATTGTACGCTTACATCATCCAAAGCGCTTGCGCGTTGTCTTCCAACCGCATCGTTATTCTCGAACAAAACAATTTTTACAGTCTTTTGTTGAAGCATTTGATGGTGTACAAGAAGTTCTCTTGTTACCTGTTTTTGCAGCTAGCGAGGCTCCCATCCCAGGCGGTGGAGCACATGACCTCTATGCAGCCATGCGAGAACACGACCCCGTGCGGTCCGTAAAATTAGCTCAAACAACTACAGAGGTCACCCACTATTTGCGTCACACAGCAAAACCTGGAGATTTAATTCTTATTGTTGGCGCGGGTGATGTAGAGGTTATCGCACGCGATTTAACAGCCAAAGATTGCACTTTGCCTGTTCGCCATGACCCGTGTACGCTCCATACCATCCTCAAGCAATTTCTTGGAGATAAGATTACCATTCGAGAAGACGAACCACTTGCGCGGCATTCTTTTTATCGCGTAGGAGGGACGGCGGAAACTTTTGTCATTCCACACGATGTCCCCGCTCTTGCGATGTTAAAATTCTTATGCGCGGAGCGTGACATTCCCTTTTCTATTATTGGTTGCGGAGCCAATTCATGGTTCTCCGATTTAGGAACAAAAGGTGTTCTTTGTAGTTTACAAGGTGAAGCCTTTGAAGGATTTGCTTACAATGAAGAGACACACACCATTACGGTTGGTGCAGGACGACTCGGCATCCCGCTATTGAAAAAACTCGCCACCATGGGATTGTCGGGACTTGAATTTATGTATGGCATCCCCGGGACCATTGGAGGGTGGCTTGCAATGAACGCTGGAGCACATGGCCATGCCATTTGGGAAACCGTTGTTGAAATACGCGGCACAACCGATGAAGGGCTCATTCGCCGCTATAAACCAAGTGATTTCATCGCGACGTATCGCCATGTAAGAGGTTTGGGGAAAATAACGATTTTAGAAGCCACACTCCAACTCAAACCCGACACCCCTGAAGCGATTGAAAATCGTCAGCGTGAATTTTATTCAAAGCGTCTTGACTTTGCAGGATTACGTTGTTGCGGGTCATTATTTAAAAATCCCTCAGGAGGTCCTGCTGCAGGTGCACTCCTTGATGGATTGGGTGCAAAATCAATTCGTCTTGGAGGCGCATTTATTGCGCCCCAGCACGCGAACATTCTCTCTGCGGGAACAGATGCAACGGCCTCAGATTTACTTGCCTTACGACTTAAACTTTCGGAAATGGCGCTTCTTTCACATCAAGTAAGACTCCAGCCGGAAGTTAGAAACATCTAAAAATAAGCGTCTAAAAAACAACGCAAAGCTATGTTTTTTGTCCAAAACATAGCTTTTTATTTAAAAAAATTAAAATTTTTATACTGATATATCAATAAGTTATAAAAATATTAGACAATTCTAAAAATTTATCTTGCTTTTTTTATTAGTCTATGCTATCTTTTAGGCAATTCAAAGCGAATGAAAAGATAAACGAATCATTCGACGATATGAGGGAAGGACTTTCAATGATGACAGTCACAGAAATGAAGGTTGGGACAAAAGCAAAAATTATTGGTTATCACGCAGCACCCGCAGGCTATCGTGCAAAATTACTTGCATTGGGTTTAACAAGCGGTGCGGTTATTGAATTAATTGGGATTGCTCCTATGGGAGATCCGATGCGTTTTAAAGTTCGAGGATTTGAGCTTTCTCTTCGTAAATCAGAGGCATCGGTGTTACAACTCCAGATCGAGGATTAAAATGAAACATCAAAAAAATATTACAGCGGCACTCGTTGGTAACCCGAATACGGGTAAATCAACCTTTTTTAATGCATGGACAGGTATGCATCAAGTCACAGGGAACTGGCC
>JAUNQZ010000016.1:8202-22400 GCA_030535915.1 bacterium | reverse complement strand
ACCCTTTTGTATTTTAATGATGGCAGAATCCTTTAATGATGAGGGAACTATTTCAGGATGGGGGAGTATTAATGATAATGAGACCCTTTAATGATGGCGGAAATGTTGAAAGAAGGGGGAAATGGCGGAGAGGTCTCGTCGTCTCTCTTGTATTAAAATGTCGTTTTTCTTGCATTAAAATAATGCTAGATATTTTTTCTAAGAGGGGGTATACTATAAATACATCGGTTGAGGGGATGTAAATTTCTTCAAATGCTAAAGATGCATTATTCGCATACTTTTCGTTCGTAAGAAACGACCAATTTCATTGACAGAACGAAACGTATGGTTTGAATAGCGTCTAGCGGAGTATCGCTAGGCGTGTTTCTGGCTGTATTGTTTTCACTCAAGGCTTTGGTCGGCCTCTTATGAGAATAATCTGTACGGAGGCACGCCTTTTTGGTGCCATTATGAAAGGAAGTGTTGGATGACAAATACAGCTATAAAAGCGAGAGAATGTACAGATTTCTTTAATTGTTCTGGACGATCTACTCGAGGAGAATTTTGGAGAATCTCTCTATTGTCAATTGTGATTTATATTATGGGAGGTTTATTGAGTTTTGGTATTGTGGTGGCGGTTGATCCTTGGTTAGGGATGGCGCTTTCAATTATGGTGCATACATTAGCTTTTCTTTTACCATTACCTACGACCGTTCGACGGTATCATGATCTTGATATGAGTGGTACATGGTATCTTTTCTTTGCATGTTTTTCTGTATTTGTTGTTCCCGCACTTCTCAATTTCATCCTACTTGGCTTTCTACCAGGAACGCGTGGTCCCAATCGGTATGGACCTCCGCCGACAGATGTGGCACCGATTGTTGTTAAAAAGATTCAAGCCTCTTCATCTTCTTCTCCGCAATTGTTTAAACTTCGACTTGAGCGTATAGAAAAAATGTATGCGAAAAAGATGATTTCAAAGCAAAAGTACGAACAACAAAAAGCTGCTCTTTTGGCGAAAATAGAGGCTTCCTCTCATCAACAAAAGGAGGGTGTTTCTACAACATCAAAAGCGAAAGATGCTGCATTGGAAACACCTCAGGCGGATGTAAAAACGGTTTCTCAATCAGACTCCGAAACGCCTTAATTTATGCGTTGCAGAGGGTTTTATTAAGATGTCTTGGACAATCGAGAAGAGGGTGTTAAATTTAGAGCATTTTTTGGCAATCATTTTGGCTTATTGTTAAGGCTTATTAAACGAAGGACTCTGGGTTTTCAGGGTCCTCTTCGTTTGCTGGATGTTTGTTTTGAGGCTTCTCTTTTGGAGGTGCTGTTGGGGTTCAATGTTGGTGGTTCATTGGAGGTCTAAAAATCCTCAAGATGGGGTGAAAAAGATTTGACAAGGAGGTTGTTTTTGTAGTAGACTTCTAGAAGCCTGTTGCACGAAAGATTATTGGAGCAAAAATGGTCTAAAATGCTAAAAACATCCTCTTTTTCGGTCATTTACCCCGGTAAACTCCCTCAAAAGTGTTGTTTTTAATCCTTTTATCCTCCATTTTGCTCTTCGCCATAACTTCGCACAACAGACTTCTAGGTAAGTTTGCGGTCGTCAATGAGAGAGGATTGAGCGGTATGAAAGTATGGTTGTTTGGATGTGCTGTGTGTTGCCTTTGGTTGGTTGGATGTCAGTCGCTGATGGGGCCTAGTCGTGATGAACAAGAGCTTGCGTATCAACGAGATGCGATTTCGAATGCAATTCAGGGATGGGAGGGAAAGAGTGCGACCATTTATGCGAAGTTGGAGGTTTTAAATGAGAAAATTCAACGGTTAACGGAGCGTGTTGAAACGATTGAATCTCGCGTGCGGTTGTTGATTGAAATTGAACGCGCGGAGGTGTGTTTGCATGTGTTGCCAGAAGATATTTCTCGGTCGGAGGAAATTAAGGCAACGCATGCACGTTGGTTGGCGGCGGTGAATGCGAAAGAACAACCGTCGGAGGAGATGTTGCTGTTGTTGCGTCAACAATTTGTTCAGGCGGTGCAGCGGTCGGTGGTGACGGAGTCGACGTTGTTGCATACGTTGTCGCGGGAGCTTGAGTTGAAGGAAAAAGAGGCGGCGGAATTGCGGGTGCAGATGTTGGAGGTGGATCGTCAAATTTTAGCGCTTGAGGCGGAACTCCTCGCATTGTAATTTTTTGTTTTTTAGTAGACGCGTTTTGTTTTCCCGGGTCAATAGAGCGATTTCTTTACTTTTAGTAGACGCGTTTTATTTTTCACCGGGTCAACAGAGCGATTTCTTTACTTTTAGCAGACGCGTTCTGTTTTTGCCGTGTCAATAGTGTGATTTTTTTATTTTTACTCGACGATGCTTTGTTGTTAATCGGGTTAATTGCATGAGATTTTTAGTCAATGGTTTTAGCAGGCGTTCCGGTCTATGGATGGATGTTTTCTTTTTTTAGTCGATGGTTTGTTAACTGGTTGAGGGTATGGCGGAGCTTTGTTGAAAAAGGTGTTGCGGGGGAATGCTTTTGGGGGGAGACCTCAAGAGCATTTCTTCTTTTTGGGTGGGTGTGAGTGACGCAGGTTGAGGGAGCGTGGGGGGAAAGTAGGGGAAGAAGTGAAAAATTTTGGTTGAAAAAAGGGCTTAAAAGGGAGGTTTTTTCTCTTTTTATATGTTGCGGGCGCATAAAGTGTTGCGTTTGTTTAAAAAATCACCTATAATAGTATCCAAGTATGAGAGGAGCACTTATGAAGCACTTTAAAGAAGATTTCTCGCGCGGCTTTACAATGATTGAGTTGTTGGTCGTGATTGCAATTATTGTCATTTTGGCAATGGTGATGGTGCCGTTTATTAGAAATCTCTTTTCGAAAGGTGATGAAGCTGAGGCGAATGAGGATTTGCATCGTTTAGGTCAGGCGGCATTGGCTTATAAGACGGGTCATGAGGGGCACTATCCTGCGGCGGGGGGTTACATTTATTCTTTTCCTGTGCAGGGGTGTGGTGGTAGAGAGGATCATTATGGTCGTGCGTTGGGGTGGGTGAACTTCCAGCACGATTGTGATTCGGTCAAGGAGGGGAGGGTCGCCAATAGCTACGATGGGGGTACAGACGCCTCAAAGGGTGAACAGTGTCAGTATATCCGCGAGTATGAAGGGTGTGGATGCTTCCGTGAGGATCAAGCAGATTGTGGTCTTGACTTGCAGCCAGCGGGTTGGAAGGATACGGATGCTGAATCGGGGGTAACATTGGTGCATGGCACGATTTATTCGGGTGCGCTCTATAAGTTGCTCAATCAGTCGTTGGATCCGTATGTGAATGCGAATTTTGCGCGTGTTGCGGTGGAGAAGAAGTTGGCGTCATCGGAGGATGATGTGATTCGCGCTTATGCGATGAATGTGATTACGGGAACTTCGGAAGAAGTTTATGACACGGGTCTTTTTGCTTATGATGCTCAAGGAAAGGGGCGTCATGAGTATGAGGGACCGATTCAATGGGGTGCCAAGGTGCTCTATGCGCGTGAAACGGGAGATGGCGATTCTGCGGAGACTTCGCTTGCAAAGCCGAATCGTACGGTGCTTTTCGTTGAGATGGATTTAGATGAAATGTCGGGCTCTGATGAGTTGAAGGGCGACCAGGTGTGGGATTGGGATAATGGCGATGAGTCCATTGGTTTCAATTTCACGGATGGAAATCAAAAATTTGGCTATGTTTGCTTTGCAGATGGTCGCGTTGCGCGAATCAACGACCCGTCAAATGATGCAAGCAGTCCGGATTCAAATAAGCGTCGTAAATTATCGAAATGGTATGGTTCGGGCGGCGTTTCTGCAGATGGTGAAAAGTTGGACTAAGGTGGATTGAAACCTATGAAGCGATCAATTTTTTCAAGTGTTTTTTCTATGCTTATGGCGGGCCTTTTGGTGGGGTCCGCTGAACGCGTTTTTGCGGCGGCACCAACAGATGTACCTATTGGGGTTTCGCAATCGGAAGCGGTGTTGTATGCACTTACGCTTGTAGATGCAACAACAAAGGGCCCAGCAACGGATGCAACAACGGCGTATCAGGTCTGTTTGACGGTGTCGGTCCCTCGCACAGGGTATGAAGCGCCTGCCATTGGTGTGAATGCGAATCCTGCAACGGTGATGTATCGTCCGCATCTTGGTCGTGATGCGAGTGGCGAAACCTCTACGGCATGGAGTGGCTCAATCTTCATGACGGCGGAGACGCCGAGTTATTATCCAATGCCGCAGACCGGTGACATTGATCGCACCTCTGTTGCGCGTGGGACAACGATTCCCAATACGGTGGATAATCTTGTCATCGGTACGGTGCGTGACCCTGCGCGTTGGGAGCGTCGTTTTTACAGTAACACGTTGACTTCGTCCAACCCGCTTGTAGCCTCGCTCATTGCGGGTGAAGCAACTTACGAATGGTATGTGGCTTCGCGTTATGGTTTGGGTTTCTTCACCGTGGTTTCGGATATTCAAGACCATGGTCGTAAGATGGATTTCACCGACTACCGTTTGTGGGAAGGTAAGCGCGTTGATAATGATAGTGACAACGCATGGGATAGCAATGGTCGCTTTGGTACGAATAACTATCACACGCTTCAGTCAATGCATCGTGCTACAGACTCCGGATGGCAATTGAATAAAGTTGCTTTGGGTACCATGGGTGATGCGGTGGCGGATGAAGGCGCCTTGTTGTTGCAAGATCCAACCGTGAGCTATGCAAATCTCTCGGCAATGGCAACCCCTGAAACACTCAATAAGGCGATTGGCGATTCGGGTGCAGAGTCGGCGGTTTGTCCGTCGATTGTTTCGCCTACATATCCCAATGGCATTAGCCAGGTGACCTTTAAAGCAAAGGCGGGTCTTGAAGTTGAAGGGAATGAACAATATTTATTGGTACAGGTGGCGCGTAATGATGGCGCATGGACAACCGAAGGCGTAACCATCCAAGTTGATGGAGGTCAACCCTTTACACAAGCCATTGCAGATCCAAACTGCTTGATTCAGTTGAAGTCCACCCTCTCAACCATCTCTGTGAAGATGGATGAATCCACCGCCGGTGCTGCCAAGACGGGAGCAAAATTCCGTATTGTTCGTATTTCATCGTATGAAAATGTTGTTTCAGAACCCGTTTCTTTGATGGTTTGCGTGCGTGAATTACGCGTTCGCTCGGCAACGCCTGTGGCGACTTTTGAAGCGCCGTATGTGACCAATGCCGATGGCACAACGATTACGCCTGCAAGTGAAGATGAAGCCTTCATGGTGCATTTTGCGGTGCGTGCGGATGCTTCGCGTAAGCCGTGTGGTTATGCTGCAGAATTGCGTTTGGCGCGTCGCGCCGATGGCGATAGCACGCGTCTTGAACCAAAGGTGACGCTTCAGGAAAAAGTTGAAAGTGGCGCTTTGTCGACCTTGTATGCAACCTTTGAACCGATTGGTGAGAAGTATGCGTGCGATAGTCTCGGCAATAATAATTTGACCGAAGATGCCTTTTATGTTCGTCAATCGCAAGTGACAGGCTTGATGGCTGGCATTTATGATATGACCTTGGATTGTGATGTGCTCGGCTCCTTCGAAGCGGGTCGTACGCTCATCGATGCGCGTGAACGCGTAACCCACGAAATCTCCGTGTTGGATCCGCCCGTGGATGAACCCGAACGCGTGATGCGTCCCTTTATCTTGGATGTGCGTGAAGCACAAACACAAGCGGAAAAGGTTGAACTTGTCGTTCAGTATCGTACCCAAGTCATGGATGGTACGATTGATTATGAATTGCGTGAGACCGTTATTGAAATGGTGCCTCAGGGGTTGAACGATAAGACCTGGACGGTTGAATTGCCAAGGGAATTAACCGTTTCGCGTGAAGGAAAATTCTTACCCTCGGGTGCAACAACACCCAAAGATGAAGATGCAGAATATGTTTGGTGCGAGGATCCCACAGCAACCAACGGTCCTGCAAATGCAATGACGGAGGTCTTAAACTTCCGCCTCCGCGTAACAACTGCAAATAATGCTCCGAATGGGGAGCCGATTGTGCGTTGGTTTGGTCAACCTGAACACTTAACCGAAGGTCAATCGCCTACGATGGTGAATGTCTTCCCGGGATCAACCTTTGCTACAAGCTCGGGTATTGAATCCGATGATACGACGACGCTCTTCCCTGCACCCGTATTGGTGAATCTTGCCGAATTGGCAACCTCGCATGTCACCCTTACCTTTGTGGAAGGGGAAGGTGTTGAAGCTGAAGGATCCCTCTCAATTAATGGTTCGTTTGCTCAAGATTTTAACACCTGGGATGCGATTTCCAACGATCTCTTTGGCGATAGTGAATTCCGTGAAAATGTGCGTTGGGCCGTTGCAGACTTTGATGCAGAAGTGGTTCCATCAGGAGATACTTATCGTATTTTGTCGGGCTGGCTCCCAGACCAAGGACCGCTTGCCGATACAACGGAATTGTTTGATGCCTTTATCGCTGCACGCGGTTATAGTGACATGCCGAATGTGGGGGATTATCCCTTCTACATTGAACCGCTTGATACGCAAGGTTCGGAACATCACTTTGCCTCATGGGGTGCATCGCATGCTCCAGCATCACCAACCTTGTTGCGTGAAGATGAAAATCGCACTAATTTGACTACGGAAAACTTCCGATTTAATGGTATTGGTAAGGTGGAAATGGTCATCAATCGTGAGGTTGATGATATGCATAGCACACCTGCGGCCGGTTGGATGCCGGACTTGATGATGCGCTTAAGTGAAGCCTCTGAATTGTCGCCGAGGGAGGGCTTGAAGGGAATCGGAACCTTGAGCTTTAACTTGTCGCGTTCGGAGCCTTATAATATTTCGAAAATTTATATCTTTAAGAAGACGACCCAAGCGACGTATACGGGCTTGTCGTCAACCGTTACCATTAATGCGCATACCAAAGCGGGTTATTCAACATCGCTTTACCTTACTGATGTTTATGGTACAACGAAGTATGAAATGCGTGTGACGCAAGTGTTGAATATGAGCAAATCCATGAACGAAGAAGACAAGCCCAAAGATTGTCTTGTTGTCGAATTGTGGAAGTGGGATGGTTCAACGGCAACGAACTTGAAGTTCAACACGGGTCGTACCTATTTACAACTCAATTCGCCTGCAACCTTGGATGGTCAGACGCTTTCAATGTGGGTTGACGAAAACAGCCGTTTGCGTGCACAGGTGGGGACGACGACCGTGTTAGTGTCGGACTTGTCGGTGCCCACGACCTATGCGCATGTTGCGGTGGGCTCTGCAGAATGTTGGCCGACCTTTAGTACGCTTGCTTATGCAACGGGAGCCTCCAATAATCCAAACTTTAACAGCTACTTTACTGGTGGAAGCGATTTGGCCCCTGGTAATCTCTCGTTGCCTGCAGGTATGTGGACATTACCCGGTGCGGCAACTTCGATTTTGTCGATTCAGCGTAACCCAATGAATGCAGATAATGTTGCGAAATTGTCCATCACTGGTACGATGAGTGATGGGAAACAACTGGATCCCATCGAAATTGTCTGTAAAGATGCTTATGCAGAAACACCTGTCTCCCTTACCTTGGGGCGAACCGACTTGAAGTTGATTCTTACCGCAGCAAGCGGTAGCCATGTCTTTATTGATAATGTTCGCGTTTCTTCTTGGCAAGGAAATGATGACACGCGTACGGGTAATGATTTCGTGCCTGAATTCACCGATGAAAGTTGGGAAGAAGGTCGCACGAATGATGGTTTCTCGGCCGTTGGTGTGTGGATCTTGCCAGAAGAAGAATCGCAAAATACGGTCGCAAAGGAAAACTATAAGGGTGAACAATGTTTGCTCATGCAATATTCGCGCCGGAACCTCTCTAGCGGTCTTAACGTATATGAAGATCAATCACTTGGGGTTACCCATACGGGGTCGACCCTCGCCCTCTATACGCCCTTCTCGAATGAAGGGTTTGGTACGGTTTCTTTCCGTTATCGCATTCCCACACAGAGCGAATTTAATGCGGGTGCACAAAACCCCGACGTTCGTTTGTTGTTGCAGTATGCGAGGAGGAGTGGACCGGCCATTGACAACTTAAAGTGGCCGGTTTCGAACGCACAGTGGGAAAATGTTTCGGAAATCATTGAATTGCCATGTACGGCAGGCGAATGGAAAACCGCAAGCATTACACCGCGTTTGGATGGAAATCCCATCCTTGCGGATAATGAAGGTGTTTTGCGTTTGGTGATGGTGAAGCCCGACTTGCAAGAACATGATCCCTATATTTATATAGATGATTTCCGCATTACCTCCAATGCGGGTGAAAAGGCTCTTTGGGCGGCAGGGAATAGCTTGCTTGCGGAGAGCCCCATTCATTCGCTTTATTGGAAGGATCGTCTCGAAGCAACACAAACCGAAGCGGACTTTGCATGGTACAGTCGCTTGACGCGTGGCATGCTCTTCAATAATGATGTTGCTGCAGATACAGAAAATGGCGAAGAATTACCCGCCGCTTATATCGCGTCTCCGATTTCGAAGAATGGTATTGGTCTTGTGAAGTTTGCGGCACGATTGAATACTGCCAATCGTTTGCCGACACCGGTGACACTCTATGTGACAACAGAAGAAACCAATCCGACCTTCCCCGACGATTATGAAGCGGTGGAGACCTTTGATGTCACCGATACGGTCTATCGTCAATTCTCGGTTGATTTGGCAAAGCATACGAAGGTGGTTGATGCGAAGGCTCTTCGTGGTGTCTGCCTCTATGTGCCGACGATGAATGATACCATTACCAACCACAAGCTCAAGACAAGCCGTGTGTGGATGGATAAGTTGGTGGTCTCCGAACCCGTTTCGCCGACGTTGCGTTTGCGGAATGTGACCTTCTCAACGGTTCCTGGCGATGACTTCTCCATGCATCAGCTTGTTCCGGAGGGCGCAACGGATCTCTATGACCCGCAAGATGGTCGTAACTCTCCGCTTTCACAGCCCATTGCAAATGCACCTTTGGTGGTGAAAGTTACGGTGGATCGTATGCAGCAGGTGAAGCCTGAAACGGTTCGCGTCTTCTTTACCTATGATAAGACGGGTACCGATGCAAATATCAAGGCATTGACATCCTCTTATAGTTATACGGATGTGCTTGGTAATCGTTTCTCAGCTAATGCAACAACGCCGATTTATACATGGAATAATGCACTTGAAACCAGCTTGACGGAAAATAGCGCTGAGGCTGACCTTAAGGCGGCGTTGGACCATTTGGCGGCGTGGTCGTTAGATGTGTGGTTCGCAGAACCGAAGGCAAGCGTTGCTACGTTGTTGTCGGAACCCGATGCCGCTACGCGTAAGGGTAACTTCGCGAAGTTGGAAGGCTTGGACGCTTCGATCGAGGCGACCTTTAAGAATGCACAGTTCGGTACGATTGCGTTGACGGGTCAAGAAACATACGATAGCACGGATACCTTATTGACCTTTGTCTCGACAGAAGATGTGGGATGCGTGAAGGATCTTGCACCGAATAGCATGGTCCGTTATGCCGTGTGGGCTATCTTTGAAACCGAAGATAGTACCGCCGAAAATCCGCGTTATGGTTATACGGTCTTGGATGCGTCGTCGTACACCGACCATCCGTGGTACTTCCCGCGTAATTTCAATGCAGAAATGCGTGACCGTTACAATGTGGTCGTTGATTATCTTGCGGATTATCTCAATTATCCCAAGGCTTCTTCGAACTTCTTCTCGCCTTACTTCTGGGTCTATGACACGGTGCCGGGTGAAGTCTTCATTAACGAATTCAACATGTGGGATGGTGAAAATAATAACGATCCTGAGTTGCATGCGTTCGTTGAACTTTGCTCGCCCGTTGCGATTTCGTTGTCGGGGTGGCGTTTAGACTTTACCACAGAGAGTAATTTGAGTAATAACGCAATGGTGCGTCTCTCGGATGAGAATGCGAAGGACTTGTCTTCGCCGCAAGCGGGTGCAGTACCGGTTCAACGCGTTGCAGGAACACAAGCGAATCGTTCCTTCTTCACGCTTATTGATGGTCTCTCGTTGCAACAGTACGAAGGTGATACAACGAATACTGTCACCACGAAGACCGCACAAAATGCAGGTCGTGCAGCTTCGTTTAGTGCGACGGTTTCAGCTGTTTCGTTAGAAGCAGACTCAATGCGTCTCTATCGCCCAACGGGTGGTATTGAACACATCGTTGTTTATAGCCGTTATAAGGCCGAATCGTCGGAAAACAAATCGCGTGCCGTTTCGTACATGAACGATGTGACCGCTGATTATCGCACCTACTATAAGACGGAGAAGTTCGGTTCGGAATGGTTCCAGGCTTTCCGTGAAGGTGGTTGGGAAACACATCCCTTTGATGCCGAAACCTATGTTGATGTGGATAATTCTGGTTCTCCAGTGAAGGTCACGGAAGCGCATCGTGCGCGTCGTTTATCGGTCGCTTCCTATTATAATGGAACCGATAATGATAATTATGACCGTGAAAATGCTGCAACGGATCCGTCGTTCATTTCGGATGAGTATGCAAAGGCTTCGGATAGTAAAACGAAGAAGAACTCCATCGCAACCGTTGACATGGGTGGCGTTTGGGTGATGCGTACCAATGATAATTCGACTGAGGAAGGTATCTCTGGGCAGAATGGTCCAACGGACGTCTCGGACCTCTTTGCAACCAACTGGCCGGGGCATAACCCGACAGAAAAGAGCCGTTCGGGTTCAACCGCTGCGGTGCCTCCGGTTCAAATTACACCGCGTCAGATTAACCTTGACCAGTACATGCTCTATTATGCCGACCCGAATGGTAATTCGTTGACCTCGCGTATTGAAGGTCTCGGTCAGCATACGGCAGAATTCTATAATGGTGAAACGCCACCAGCACTTGTGAATACAATTCATGGTGGTCGTCGACAAATGCATCGTTCGATTGTAAGTGCGTCGTCGGTGACCTTAACCTATGCTCCGCTTGCCTTTAATAAGTTGGAGTCGTTGACGTTAACCATTATCAATACCAAGGATTGTGTCATTATTGATGAAAATGACACGATTACGGTCAATGGCGACACGATGAACATTCTGTCAACGCTCCTTGATGCAATGAATGGTGAGTATACTTTAACAACGACAGCAGATGGTACCATTATTGAATTTACGATTGACGATGCGGCTGCTGTAGATGCGTATGAGGTTTCGTTCTTGACTTCGATTGGAACGAATCTCTATAGCTTCGAATTTAATGCAACCTTTGTTGCAGATGTAACGCTCTCAAACGATATTATCCAAGAAGTGCGTCCGTTCTGTGGTGATACCTTGCAGGGCTCTGCAAAATATCAACCGTGGAAGGGAAGTTCCTTTGGTTTCTCTGCGCTTTATGATGCCAAGACCTTGACCAAGATGGGTGTCCGTTTGGTAGGTGCCGTTGTAACGTATCCGACGCCCGGGAACATGGAGATGAATCCTTCGGCTTCGTGGACGGGATTAGGCGCGGTCGACTTGGATAACGATAATACGGCTGACATTGAAGCCTTGACTGGTATGGAAGAAGCGGACGCTTGGGTCGCCTTGAATACCTTGGCAGATAAAGATCTCCTCCGTACGGCAAGCCTCGGAACAACGCGTAAGCTTTCGGAGGATCAGAGTGAAATCTATAATGCGGCTGCAGTTCCTGTGCTTGCGGATGCGTATGACGCAAGAGGCGTTGAACCCGCTATTCCTTATATCGTATGGGGCGTTTACAGCGTCACCATTCAGGTGGGTGCCGAAACGGAAACGGTTCGTTACTTCATGCCACAAGAAGTTGCCGCAGAGCGTTCGCCGATGCCGGAATGGTATCGTCCGTTATCGCGTCTTGGCACGGAGTTGCCGTACTTCTACCTCTATAGTACACCTCCGGAATCGGCTTGGCTTAATGAAGTCAATTTGACGGCGGGTACGAATCCAACAGATGTGCCTTTCGCAGAAGTGGTCTTCCCCGTATTGCGTGATGGTATCACCAACGCTGGCGTTTCTCAACCCTCAATTGCAGGTTGGTCGGTGAAGAGTTCTGCGGGTAAAACAAAAACCTTCACGACAGAGACGGGCGTGAGGGCAGGTGTTTCAACCTCCTATAACTTCTATTCCATCAATTTGACGCCTCAAGCGGATGGAGCGAAGGTGGGTTATGCCTTGATTCGTCCTTGCGGTGCCGGTGAAGGTGGCGTGTGGACAGGTGTTGACGCAACGGGTGGCACAGCTGTTACTGCTATTACTGAAGCCGAAGACATCATGGGCATGTGGATGCGTGAAGGTCAAACGGATGCGACAGAAGGTCAAGGTTCTGTCCAACTCGTAGGCGAAGCCATTCTTCGTGAGGGTAACTACTTCATTTCGTCCACTGCGGATCAGCGTACAAGATGGGAATATTGCAATTATTCGAATCGTGATAAGAATAATACGGGTGTGAATGTTGACGATAATCCCGAATGGAATCGCGTTCGTGTAACTTCGACCTTGGTGAATACCGTTTATGGTGGTTCGCCCTGTGGTTATCATGATTTTGATAACTTACCTGAATCGACCTTGCCGATTGGCTTTGGTGAAAATGATTCCCTTGCTGGAGGCGAGTGGGTCTCTACGGTTGCAGTGCGTTCGTTGGGTCGTTATATCTCTTATCGTCCGCGTGCAGGTTACACCTATGATTACTTGCAACTCCCGCCAGAATGGATGGGTCGTGTCATTCTCGTGGGTCAGCGGATTGCAAAGAAGACAGATCCCTTCCCAGAGTCTGAAATTTGTGATCGTGCACAACAGGCCGTTGCACTTGCCAATACCTTCACAGATCCGATGGATCAAGCGGCGGCGTTGGTCTCGTTGAATGGCTTTGCAACAGCAGAGCGTTCGGGTGGCGTCTTTACAGGTAAGATTCTCTTTAATGGAGAAAAGGAATTCACAGAAGATCTCCTCTTCAAGGATGTGGATGACTATGTGATAACCGTTCTCTTAATTGAAGAACCTATTGCTGCAACAAACGAATTGACCATGGGGCTCCGTCCGGGTACGGTTGAGGCTGGTGCATGGTTGGTCTCGCAAACCCTCTATGGTCTCAAGAAGGATAATGATGCATGGGAGCCGGATGAAGATAAGGGTGGTAGCGTTGCAACCAATCCGATTTGGGATGATGAATTGGGTAATGGTGAGGGTGAACATCTCCATCGTCACGGTTGGCTCTATCAACCCGTCATTGGCGATACCCTCTCAATGTCTGCCGTTATTCGACCGGACAATGGTCTCTATAGCGATGACATTGATATCGTTGCTGAAATGACCTCGGACAAGCCGACCATTCGTCCGATGCTCGTTTGGACGGTCATCGATAAAACAAAGGCTGCAAACATCTTCACCTCTGCGGATGCTGCGGATATCTTCTTGACGGGATGGGACATCTCCTATATGTTAGGTGGCACGCCCTCTCTTCGTGATGGTATTTCGACAAGCTTCACGACGGTTCGTCAAAACATCGAAGCAACAAATAATGAGGGCATTAATGCATCCACCTTATATGTTGCCGGAGGCGTCCTCCCGATGACGCTCCGTGGACTTCGTAAGATGGATGGGGATCCGACAACAGAAGACTTCGATAAGCGCCCCTCGTTGACGCCAGATGAAGTTATGGCGTTGAACGAAAGTGATGCGCCGTATCTCGTTTACTCTGTTATGACGGATGAAGAATTGGCAAGTGCGATAAGCACCGATCCTCAAGAAAATGGCTCATTGCAGACCATCGCGGGTCTCCCGACAAATGCTACAGATGATGGCATGGTGGATTTGACTTCGGTGATTTCGATGGATCCCACCAAGGGCGTCTATTGGCAAGAGGGTTCGATCCTTCGCTTCGCTGTGGTTTTGGTTGATGTTACAACAGGTCGCATCCTTGATGCACAGGGTATCTCCAACTTTAAGTCGGATGAATTGCCGATCTATTGCCCATGGTATGTCCCTGAAGAAACCGCAAACATCAACTACCTCTCTTCTTCTAAGAAGGCCGGTTATGCACCCTATGCATGGGTTTATGATATCGGCGCTAACGATGTGTGGATTAACGAAATCCGTCCGTTTATGAGCGATGATCCCGAGCGTCCTTCTCAAGGTACGGCGGTGGAACTCGCCATGACGGCGGCGCCTTATGACGAAGACTCTTCCACGGGTCAAACAACCTACACGCCAAAGCAATCG
>JAUNQZ010000016.1:0-8192 GCA_030535915.1 bacterium | reverse complement strand
CTGGAAGCTCGTTGTAAAGTATGCTCCAATGCCTGCAATGAATGAGATCACAGAAGACACCAAGATGGAATGGGTGCGTTCAACGGATGCCGCGGCTCAACGAAATGATCATCCGCTCTATGGTCGTACGGTGAACTTGAAGTCTTGGATCCCTGCGCGTCGTATTCTCGTAGATTCGACAACCGGACAAGAAGACTATTGGGATTTGGACTACTACTGCATTGCGACCTCTGCAGAGGCGATTGCGTCCATGAGTCTTAAACTGAATAAGGTTGAAGACTATGCTACCAACCCAACGGGCTTCGCTTACTTAAAGACCGCTTCGGAAACGCTTCTTGAGATTACCAATCCCGAGACAGATAATCCCTACAATGATATTCTCGTTGAAATGACGGATCCCGATACCGGCGAAAAGACCTATGAATTAAGACGAAATATCTTCCCGGATTATGCAGCGTTGATGGAATCTGGAAAGATTCCCAATGCAACCAATGGCGTTGTCTTTGGCATTGAACTCGTTCGTAACAATGGTGTTGTTACAGATGAGCTCCTCTTCATGTATACGACACCTTCAACATTGTCGACGACACTTCAAGAGAACTTGAACGCAGTGGTCGCAATTGAAGAACGCAACTTCGCATCGGCCAATACCATTCGTGCGATTTATGCGTCTATTGCAACGAAGGGTGATATGTCATTCATGTTTGTGGATGAAGTCGTTGACACGAATAATGATGGTGAAACCGATAAGGTTGAAAATACCTTCTGGGTGCCAGGTGTTGTAAGCAATGGTGTCTCGCATACCTTCCCGGGTGCAAACATCTTTAGCTTTGATGCCACCTATAAACAACCTCGCTTGAGTTACACCTATTCGTTGCCGAGTTATTTACGCCTCTCCGCAAATGTTACGGGTGACGATGAAAATGGCTTAGGTATTACAACGATGAAGAGCACCGTTCCGAAGGCAAAGGTGAGGTTTACTCGAGTGAGTGAAAACAATGAAGAGCTCTTCATTGATGATGGTTCATTTAAGCGTTCGGTTACACATTCACAAATGACTAAGGGTACGAACTATACCTTGCGTCTTACCCCTGTGATTAAGGAATGGTTTGATTATTCGATTAAATGTAATAATTCGCCTATAACACCTGTTAAGGAAGAAACGATTACATTCACGGATGAAACGACAAATGAATTGTGGACCTTGCCGTGCTACACGATTGTCGAGGGCAAGCAGTTGCTGGAAGACTCCGACTATAAGATTGAATTAGAACTTACGAAGAAAGCTAAAGATTTGAAGGGCCATGATCAATTCTCGAAGGCTGAAAATGTCAACTACGAGGCTTGGCTCTTGAAATCGGGAACCATTGCACAACTCGCCGCTACGCTTGAAGCGGACGATGTTTCGTTTGCAGAGAAGTTCTGGCTGGGCTTTGGCTCGGCGTTGGATTCTGGCGAAAATGTCGATCTCAACTTCTCGTATATTGGGACGATTTTGGGTCCGGATGGCGTGACGACGTCTCCGTCGCTTGCGGTCCGTCTCCAAAATGGCACAACGCCGATTAATGAGTTGAAGAGTGATGGCGTCCTTGTCTTGTGCGGTAAGGTCAATCTCTCCGATGAAGCATGGACCTACATCACAACCATTAATCCCAAGGATGTAAATCTCGATGCAGAGAAACACTTCAAGTATCTTCAGCCGGCAACGGATTGTAAGATTTTCAAGGTGATTCTTGTTTCGGAAACGGATGCTCGAGCCTTGAAAAATGCAACACCATAAGCGGTCCTCGTAGAGAGATAAAAAAGCAGCCTTCGAGAAATCTCGGAGGCTGTCTTTTTGAGGCGAATGCAAACGGCTTTTTATAAGGCGGAGGAGGGGACCTTACCCTTGACCATATTTGGTTGCAAACGCTTGATAGATTTTGAGTAAATCGGTTGGCAAGAAACTTGGAAGGTGTGCTGCAATGGCTTCGTCGGGGCCATAATAAGCCTCAGCAATGGAGCCTGCAATCGCGGCTTGTGTGTCGGCATCTCCTCCTAAGGCAATGGCTTGACGAATGCATTCTTCAAAGGAGTCCGTACACATAAAGGTATTAATCGCGCCTGGAATAGAGGTATAGGTTGCACTCCATCCAATCGCCGCCTCGCGTTCTCGAACTTCATCCATAGAGAAAGCCCGTGGAATTTGAAAGTTCTCCTCAAGCAAATCTGCGATGTCTTCCTTATCGTGTCCTTTACGGGCAAGAAAAATCGCCACCGCTACGGCTTGTGCAATGCGAATCCCTTCGGGGTGATTATGGGAACATTCCGCAGTGGCAGTCGCTTCTCGAACAACATCTTCAATTGTATTAAAGGCCCACGCCACAGGCGAGACGCGCATGGCAGACCCATTTCCAAAACTTGAATAAGGCTCAGGCTTACGTTGAAGAATCCAAAGGTCCATAAAGCGTTGTCCAAAACCACTGTTGGGATAACGCAATGCAAGTTCTAAAATCGTGTCACGATAGGGACGCTTTTCAAGAATCGCCTTAGCAACCGCAAGGGTTAAAACACTATCATCTGTAAAGTGACGCTGAGGATGAGAAAGGGAAACCTTGTGTGGGTCTGTCTCAGAATTAAATTCATAGGGAGACCCACAAATATCTCCCCATAAGGCGCCTAAAAGACAATGTTTCATGGAAGGAGCTCCTGTGGTGGATGAGTACTTGCTTTTAAGGCGCGTGTTTCCCATGCTTCGGCGAGTTGAGGTTGCGCTTCAACACCGAGCCCTTCGCGATACATTTTTGCAAGCAACCATTGTGCAGCCACGACGTCTTCCTCTGCGGCGCGTTTAATCCATGACAATGCTTTTTCTGGCGCTTGCTTTTCGCCTCCAATGCCATAAAAGAGGCAGGCTCCATAGGCATAGAGTGCGATTGGCGATGGCTCAATTTCAATGGTTGACCGGAAATAACGAAAGGGTTCTTGTGGGACATTTAATTCGCTGTGAATCGCATGCCAACCGAGGAGATAGTTTGCGTGTGCAAAATTAGCCTTAGAGGCACGCAATAAAAGTTCCAATGCTTTTGCTTTTGCTTCGGGTGTTGCAATATGACGAAGATAAAGGTCTGCAAGCCAGGTTTCTGCCGCGGGGTTATTCTCCTTGGTTGCTTGTTCAAGGTTGCGTATGGCAACATTGGTTTCGCCTCGCCGCAAGGCTATCGCCGCAAGGAAAACGCCCGCTTCCGCATAACCCTGTTGCAAGGCTTTTCCCCAATATTCTTCTGCCGCTTCGGGAGAAGGCGCTTGATTATATCCTGCCGCCGCATAAAGCCCAGCCATGAAGTAATCCTTCGCTGTTGTTGGGTGATTGATTTGCGGAAGTGGTGTTTCGCGTCCAAGTGTAAGCAAACTTAAATAAGCAGCGGCATGTCCTTGTTCTTTCGCTTTTGTCCATAAGGACTTGGCTTCGACCAAATCATATTCGCCGCCATAGCCACGCGCCAACGAACACCCAAGCGCAAATTGTGCGTCTGGATGAAGCGCATTTGTCGCTGCCAATCGCCACCAAAAGAGCGTTTCTTCTGCATCGTCAAGCACGGTGGTTTCGGCTAACAACAATTGTGCCTCAACGGCTTGTTCTTCGCGTGCCACAACGAGCAATCGTTCACGCAGAAAGGCTCGCGCTTCCGGAGAACAATCCCCATAATTATACAGCGCCTTTAAGGCTGGCAATGCTTCTTTAAAAGATGCCGCAGTTTCAATCCGTTGGCGATAGAGATCTTCAAGGGATTGTTCTACGGGAGGGTCGGGGAAACATCCACGCGCGACCCACCAACCGACACCTCCACCAAGGAGAAGAATTCCAAGTTGCAAGAGGCGTCGACGATTAGGCTTCATGAGAAGAGGCTTTCTTTTGAAGGGCTTTTATCGCGCGTTTACGGGTAGCCCAAAGATAGACGATCCAAACAATAACAAGCGAGGCAATCACTTGTGTCCAAAAGGCAAACGCGGGCCCCTCTTTTGCTTGCAAAGCAACTTCTGTTTGATTGGCATAATAATGATAATCTTTGGCCCATTCTCCGAGCTTCCTTCCCAAGGGTATCAACACTGGATAGAAGAGAAATTCTCGTGCAATATATGCCACCAATGCAAATTGTCCAAACATCGTCACGAGCCCAAAGCCATAACAAATACCAAGCCCATCAATGATGAAATAAAGCCCACCCAAGGTCAACACCGCAATACCCATGGCAATGCAAGTGAAGGAGACCGTATAAATTGCCTTAATCACAGGAATATAGTACGACAAACCAAATCCGCTTCCCAAAAGGAAGAGACCCAACCCTGCGAGAATAAGCGCCTTCCAGAACCACTTTAAGTTCCCCTTGAGTACCTCTCCACACAGCGCACCTAACATTGCCATAGCACTATACATCATTGAGGTGAGCACCCAGGTATACTTCGGGTCGTCTTGCAATCCAGGCAACACGGCCTGTTCAACTTCATAGGCTAAATTGTTTGTGGGTTCATATCCACCATGATCATGGAGGAGGATGCCATAAATCGCCATCAAAACAAAGGGAATTGCAAAGCGAACCATACGCCACGGAATTAAGGCCACAAGAGCGGTTGCGGCATACCCCACGGCAATCGCTTGCAAAGTGTTGGTGAAGAAGTAGAAAAGATCCCATTGTCCCGTTAATAAGCGACCTTGAATCATCATGCCGAGCAACCACAATGTTCCCACACGCCAAATGAGATGAATAAAGAACCGTCCTGTTGGCAAGCCCCTTTCAGTGAGATATTTCGGCAATGCAAAAGGAACCGCGGCTCCACACATAAAGATAAAGGTTGGCATGACCAAATCCCATAAATGCCATCCCTCCCAACGCACATGTGTCAATGATTCACAAAACCACTCCGGCAAGGGGTCTCCAAGCTGTGCGCAAAATGCAATCCATGCCAACAAAATCGGTTGAATTACGGTTAAAAAGAGAATCACTCCTCCACGCATAATGTCCAATGATTTTAAACGCATAAACAATTTTTTCCTTTCATGGGGTAGGGGTGTCATCCCTTAAGGGCTGTTCTTGGGATTGAATAATTTTCAAAGAGGGATTTTCATGCATAATTTCGCGTAAAACATAAACCGCCCATACCGTTGCATCAAGCGATTGTGGTTGTTCTAGCGCGATAGGAGAGAGTGTGTGATTTTGGGGGGCTTTCCAATAACCACCCTTTGCATCATAGCGTTGTGTATTTACCAATTGCAAGGCAATTTGCGTTCGCCAATCTTCGGGAAGTTTTCCGCTATGCTGTTGCGGCAACAAATAGAGAGAATAAAACGCAACTTCAATTGGATGTGCCTCCACTGTCGGGAAACCTCCCGCTGCAAGCGCTTGGTCAAAAGAAGTAAATCGTTCTCGCAAAGGCGAATCCGCCGCACAAAGCGTTTTTGAAACCGTTGCTAAAGCCTCAAGCCATGCCGCTTCAACAACGACCGGTTGTCCTCCACGCGCAATGGCATCAATCGCCAATGTTGCAAGTGGCAATGCTTCTGTCGTCGTGTCATCTTTTGCGCGCGGATGCTGCGATAACCAACGCTCTGCACGGCTCACAACTTCTTCGCATTCCTGAAAGAGCGACAACGACAATTCCGCCTCCGTCTCAAAAGCAAAGGTCTCACTTGGCTGGTCTGCAATCGCAATCCCAACCATCATTCCAATGAGAACCATCCACCAATGCTTCATTTAATAAATCCCATACCGCTTGATAATATTCTCTGCGGGTAATTCCTTGATAAATCGAGACGGTCGCAAATAGAGCGTATTCCCATTTCCAGGCAATCGACGCGAGGATGGCACGCACAAGAGAAGCTCATCCTTTGCACGCGTGAGTGCTACATAAAAGAGTCTCCGCTCTTCCGTATCGTCACCCTCACTCAATGCTTTCGCCGAGGGGAACATCTCTTCATTACACCACAAGAGAATGACCACTGGCCACTCCAAACCCTTCGCTTGGTGAACCGTTGAGAGACGAATCCCTGGAGGTATATCTCCACGATTTGTCGTGGTCTCTGCATCAATACTTGTCATTAATGCAGCTTCCGCCAAGAAATCGCCAATTTCTCGACCTTTCTCCATTAACGCCGCCAATGCCGCCACATCACTTGCTCGATCTTCGCCATTATCAAACGAACGCTTCAAGTACCCCGCATACCACACCTCCAAAAAGCGTGTAATCGCACGGTTCCCGTTTGTCGTCAAATCATCCTGCCAAAAAGCCTCCAGCGTCTCATTAATAATCGTCCAATCCGCCTTTGCCTTCGCCGGCATCAACGACATCAGCTTCACGCGATCCTGTAAATCTGATGCCTTAAATTGATACCCCATCTTGACCCACAAACGATCCGCCGTCTTCTCTCCCACACCCGGCAAAAGCCCCATCACACGCATAAACGACACCCAGTCGGCATGATCCGAGACCAACTTCAAATAAGCAATCACATCCTTTGCGTGGACACTCTCAAAAATTCCTTGTCCAGAGGTCAATTCATAATTCATCCGTTGCCGACGCAATGCAAGCTCCACCTCCATGACATGGAAATGCGAACGATACAAAATCGCAATATCCTGTGGCCGATACCCAGACTGTAACGCCCGCTGAATATGCCGCAACACCATCTGCGCTTGCTCTTGTGCATCATGTAAATAAGCAACAAGTGGTTGCCGTCCACCCTTACGCGTTGGCAACAAACGCTTTTCAAACTGCTCCGGATTCCCCTCAATACACGCATTCGCCAATGTTAACACTTCTGGAACCGATCGATAATTCCGTTCAAGCTTAATAATCTGACACCCTGGCCAACGCTTCGGGAAATCCATAATATTTCTAAAGTTCGCCCCACGCCACGAATAGATACACTGAAAATCATCCCCCACAGCCATAAGATTCTGATGATGCGAAGCCAACAAATCCACCAACTGCGACTGAATCGTATTCGTATCCTGAAACTCATCTACAAGCACATGCCGGAAACGCTCTGCATACTGTTGCAAAATGTCCGGATGCTCCCGCAACAACTTCAATGTAAACACCAACAAATCATCAAAATCAAACGCATTTTGATCCTGTTTCAACTGTGCATACCGACCCGCAATCTCCAACACCAATTGCGCCTCGCTATGCCCCAAATCCGTCTCCGCCAAAACATCACTCAACGATCGCTGTGTGTTCTGAGCCTTACTGATAAACGAAGCAATAACCTCCTTCTTCGGGAAATCCTTCGGCAACTCCACCGCCTTCATACACTTCTTCAAAAGACTCAACGCATCCTCACGATCCAAAATCGCAAAACTCCGCGTAAATCCAATCGCCGGCGCATGCTGTCGTAAAATGCGATGACACACATGATGAAACGTTCCCGACCACAAACTCCCCGCACGCGCACCCACCAATGTTTGAGCACGCTCCATCATCTCCCGCGCCGCACGATTCGTAAAGGTTAACAAAAGAATCCCCTCCGGCGACTCTCCCTGTTCAACCAACCATGCCACACGATGCGTCAATGTTCGTGTTTTTCCCGTCCCCGCAGCCGCCAAAACCAACACCGGCCCCATTGGAGCCGACACCGCCGCAAGCTGTTCAGGATTTAATAATTGAGCCCAATCCGTCATAATACCTATATTATAACACAAGCCCCAATAAATAGAAACACACAAAATCAATTCCTTTTTCACCCATCACCCTTGTCCACAGTGCCACTCCTCCTCCCCACCGCGCGGCACAATCTCACTGCCAACAAGCCATTCCGCAGCTTCATCAGAAAAAACATCCGTATTCGTGTTCGCGATGGCGACAACGGGGATAAAGTAAATATCTTCACCAACCGTCAGTCGAAGCGTCCATTGACCCATTTTTGAGGGATCTTTGAGAGGAGGGTTCTCAATTTGAGCATCATAAATCGCCTTTTTCGTCAAAGTATTGCATGGTGCAGCAATAAATGAAACCGACAACATAAAAAATAAACAAGAACCATAACATAATAAACCTCCGTTTCGTTTAATCATAAAATTCGTTTTTGCGATTTTCGCGTTCGTGTCGTTGCTCAATAGATTCTTTGATGTATTCGGTGTGCTTCAAATCATCCCACCATGCGTCATCGTCTTCATCTTCATCTTCATCGATATCATCGTACATATCTTCTTCAA
>JAUNQZ010000094.1 GCA_030535915.1 bacterium | reverse complement strand
AGCGTAAAGGCTTCGAGAAAAATCTGGAAAAAGGTAAAAATAAAATTTAAAGTGACTTAACATCTTGTTTGTGATATACTATATTATATTATACGCATGCGTATGTGCATATAAAAAGAAGATGTCAAAAGAAGGCAAACAGATGGCGCGTGAGAATTGGGGATCATCCCTTGGTTTTATTTTAGCTGCGGCAGGGTCCGCAATTGGATTGGGAAATATTTGGAAATTCCCCTACATGGTAGGTGAAAATGGCGGCGGTTCATTTGTTCTTGTCTATTTGCTTTGTATTGTATTGATTGGTTTGCCAGTGATGTGTTCTGAGATGCTCATTGGTCGCTCAATGAAGCGTAACGTCATCAATGCGATGAGTAAACTTGAACAGTTATCTCATCGTCCCATCATGCGAACGATTCTTTGCCTCTTGGCAACGGGATTGGTGACGCTTTTCTTTTATGCTCATGCGTGTGGATTAGTGATTCTCTCGGCGCTTGCAATTTGGGCGTTTTCAAAGAAAGGCTTTGCGATTGCAGGATGGATTTGTACCATCGTAGCATTGGTCATTCTCTCCTATTATGCCGTTGTTGGCGCTTGGATTGTTGAATATATTTGGCGCTCGCTTTCCAATACCTTAACGACGGGCTCAAGTTTTGGCGAGTATATTTCCTCGCCGTGGCATGTCTTGCCAAGTTTTATCATCTTTATGACTTTAACGGGTATTGTGGTGTGGGGTGGCATTCAAAAAGGCATTGAACTCGCAAGTAAGATTTTGATGCCAGCGCTCTTTATTTTACTGTTAATTATTATCGGTCGCAGTTTAACCTTGCCGGGTGCAATGGAGGGTGTAAAATTCCTTTTCAAGCCGACGATGGAGGCCTTCTCTCCCAAAGTTTGTCTCATGGCATTAGGTCAAGCATTCTTCTCTCTTTCGCTTGGTATGGCTATCGCCGTGACCTATGGATCGTACATGAAGCGTAAGCAAAACATTCTTCGATCTGCAGGATGTGTCGGCATTTTAGACACCCTCGCGGCACTTTTAGCAGGGCTCGCTATCTTCCCCGCAGTTTTTTCAATTGCTGGTCCCAGTGGTGTCACGGCAGGACCTGGACTCATCTTTGGCGTTTTACCACAAGTCTTTAATGCCATGTTTTGGGGACCTGTATGGGCGATTTGTTTCTTTACGATGCTTCTCTTTGCTGCAGTGACAAGCTCTGCATCTTTGCTTGAGTGTGGAGCTACGGTTTTCATTGAGCGCATGCGTCAAGGACATAAGCGTCTGTCTCGCTCAAAGGCGGTTCTTTTTGGTTTCATCGGATGTACACTTTTAGGGTTTTTGACCGTTGCCTCTACGGCCGATTGGAGTAATATTCCTTGGGTTGAAAAAATAACGCGATGGTTTATGGGTGATCTTACCCAAGGCACATGGTTTGATACCGTTGATAACTTTGCGTCGAATTGGTGCTTGCCCTTTGTCGCCTTTATAACGGTATTGCTTGTTGGCTGGGCGTGGAATCCCCGCAAACTCGCACCAAAATTACTTGCCGAAGGAGACGATATCCAACGCTACGCATGGTTGTTGAACACTTGGAGTTTCCTCGTGCGTTGGGTCGCCCCTATCGCAATCCTCTGCGTTTTCCTCTCCTTCACAGGACTCGTCAATTTTGAAAAGATTTTTAACCTCTTTTAAGGAGGCTTTATGAAATTTTATAGCGTTGCACTACTTTCACTTTGTACGACAGTGCTCACTGCAGCACTGAGTGAACGCCCTGTCTATCAACCCATTATTGATGCCAAACCCTTTGGTGAAATTGGGGAATTCAAAAAAGCCACCCCTGAGCAGTTGATTGAAGAACAAAAGCAAAAGGAAGAAATTGCTAAAAAGTTCCGGATGTGTGGCATTACCGACACCCCTGAAGGTCTTCGCAAAATTGCCTTTATTGACGAAACCAATAACGAAATCGCAAATTATATGCTCGCGATTGGGGAAACCCAAAATGGCTTTACGCTCGTCTCTGCAGATTATGAACGCGAATATGCGACCATTGAAAAAGATGGGCTTACCTTTACCCTTGGACTTGGCAAAGGTTTAATTGATGAGCCACCGCAATTGGAAGCGGTTGAAGCCATTGAAATCGATCAAGTCGAAGTGCGTTCTCAACGCAATACTCGCAATCAACTTACGGCGACACCTCCACCCAAAAAAGGTTCTTATCGCGAACGACTTCTCAAACGACAAGCCGCCAAAAAGGAAAAAGAACTTCAAGCGCAAGCCGCTGTTACCAAAGAATTGGAAGCGCAAGCCGCTCAACTTAAAGTTCAAGAGCGTCGTTTACAAATTGAACGCATCAAACGCGGTTTGGCACCCACCATTCCCATTACACTAACGCCGGAAGAAGACCGCGAACTCGCAGAAGCGGGCGTCTTTGATGAAAATGAAGCTTCAGAAGAAGAAACCCATGAAGAAACACGGGAAGAAGCAGAAGAAGCGCAAATTATTAATCTTCGTCATCCATCTCAAGCATCCATCCCTACAGTTTAAGCATTATGAAGTATCCCTCCCCTACCCCAGAAGCTATCAATGCCGAGGTTGAACGCCTCCGTCCGCGTTATGAAGTGTTTGTTAAAGCTCAAGGTCTTGAACCTGATGAGGCTCAACTTCGCAGTTGGGCGGAAGAAAATATTGTTGAGCAAATTATTCTTGAAACCGAAGCAAAAGCCGTTGGTAAAGATGTCAATGCGTTGATGCAATCGATTGTTGATGAAGTTCCTGCTGCGACCGTAGATGAAGCCCGTGCGTATTATAAAGCCCATCCAGAGGAATGTATCGCTCCAGAACGCGTTCATGCCCAGCACATTGTGTTACATCGTCATCAAACGCCCAATCCTGCAGAAGCGTTTCAAACATTGCTCAATCTTCGCTCGCAAATCTTAAATGGCAAAATCACATGGGATGAAGCCATCAAACAAACCTCGCATTGTTCTCAACAGAGCGATTTGGGATTCTTTCCTCGCGGCGTCATGGTTGAAGCATTTGAAAATGCAGCCTTTGAAGCCGAAGAAGGTGCCATCACCGATGTTATTGAAACCGAATTTGGTTGGCATTTAATTCATGTTATTTCTCATCTTCCTGAAGAGCCTATGCTCTTTGAAGAAGTCAAGGAGCGCATCCTCCAGCAACTCACCGAACAACGGCAACGAGAAGCGCTTGAAGCTTTTGTTGATGCTCGCAAATCAAAATAATGGATACCATGGACCTTTGCTTTATCATCCTACAATCGATTTGGAACACGCTTCTTGCGATGGCGCCTTGGTTACTTTTTGGCTTCTTTGCGGCAGGCATCCTCAGTCTCTTTTTCTCTCCCGAATTTGTCAGTGCACATTTGGGTCGTAAAGCAGGGAAAAAAGCGGTGTGGCTTTCCGTTTTACTAGGCGTTCCACTACCATTGTGTTCATGTGGTGTTTTACCTGCAGCGGTAGGCTTACGCAAAAGTGGAGCAAGCAAAGGCGCAACCGCTGCTTTTCTCATCTCAACGCCACAAACAGGCATTGATTCGTTCTTTGCTACGGGTTCGCTTTTAGGATGGTTCTTTGCATTAACGCGACCGCTTATTGCAACCCTTACGGGACTTACGGGTGGAATGGTCATGGATGCCATTGATAACGAACCCATCCCTGAAGCCATCACCGCACAATCATTAGGAAGACAAAAAAAATCCTTTATTGGCAAACTTTTTTCGGCACTACAGTACGGCTATGGCATGCTCCTTGGAAATGTTGCATGGGCGCTGTGCATGGGGGTTCTTATTTCTGCTCTTATTATGGCGTTTGTTCCAGATCATTTCTTTAATGAAAGTTTTCTCGGAAATGATTGGCTTGCATTTCCCATCATGTTACTCATTGGCATTCCTATGTATGTGTGTAGCACGGCCTCCATTCCTGTAGCCTTAAGCCTTATGGCCAAAGGCATTTCACCTGGAGCCGCCTTAATTTTCCTTATTGTTGGTCCAGCGCTTAATGGTGCGAGTCTCACCGTACTTTTAAAGCTTTTAGGAAAAACATGTACACTTTTACATCTCCTCATTATCTCTTCTTTTGCAGTCTTAGCTGGGGTTCTGCTGAATCTCATCAATGGTCAATGGCACATCTTACCAGAATATACAAATCACTACGGATGTGCGCGTCATAATGTTGCATGGACAACCTATGGCGCAGCGATTCTCCTTCTCCTCCTTCTTCTCTTTCATCTCGCTAAAAAAATAATTGTAAGGATTCAAAGCATGCAAACAATAGACACACCTCATCAATCTACACGCATTGTCATCAAGGGAATGATGTGCGATCATTGTCGTGGCGCTGCCAAAAAGTTGCTTTTAAGTTATTCAACCGTAACCGCTGTTGAACAAGCCGCACCCGATGCTTTCTTTGTTACAGGGACGCTTCCCGAAACATTAGCTAAGGATATTGAAGACCTCGGGTTTGAACTCGTACAAGCATAAAACGATTATGTCAATCATTGCAATCATCGCCAATGGGGAAGACCCCCAAACTTTAGCAGAGCGCACAGCGCTTGCTGCATGCGATGGTTGCATCTGTTGTGATCGACTCCCACCCGAAGGTGCTCCCAAACTCCTTCAGATTGTGGGAGATATGGATTCTTTAAAAACACATCTCCCGCCTTCGCTTATAACCAATCTTAGCGAAGACCAAGAGACGAATGATCTCACCAAAGCGATTCGATGGGCGCAACAACATTTACCCGAAGCGCACCTTGTCTTCTTTGCTGTAACGGGTAAGCGTGAAGATCATACCCTTGCAAATCTTGCGTTGATTTACGAATCGCTCACACAAACGACCATTTGGACCTCGACGGGTTGTTTTCATTTAATTCCCGCAGGGACGACAACATTAACCGTTCGCCCCAATGCGCCTATTTCGTTCCTCTCACTCGCGCCTCAAACGATTACAGCGCGCCCCGTTGTTTGGCCCGTTGAAGCCCTTGAAATAAAGACGCTTTGGAGAGCCACACTCAATCGTACAACGGACGAAACAAACCTTTCACTTCAATGTGAAGCCCCTCTTTACATCTATCAACCCGGAGATGCCTTATGAAGAAAATCCTCCTTCTCTTAACTTTGTTGACGCTTGTTTCTACGGGATGCTCTCCCTATTGGTATCGTGAACATGAGGGTCACCAAGTCTCCTCGTCCTTTGCCAATCGTCTTACCATCTCTTATCAACGCGCCCCCGATAAGCCTCGTGTTCGTTGTGATATTGATGGAAATGGACAAGTGGTTTTAGTTGAAGGTAATGCCGCAGCTGTCACGGATCAATTTGACATTAGCATGGACTCAACCTATGGAGATGTCAAAAAATATTCTTGTATGCTTTCACCTAAAACAATCACCGACAACATCCAAACGCTTGTAAATGCTGGACTTCTTTTACACGAAGAGCCCGATGATGAAGATTTGGCGTTCCCGCGTGTCCTTGTTTCTGGACGCGTAAATGGTATCAAGGTTGAGAAATTCACCTTTAAAGAGGATCTCATCACCGAAATTCGTATTCTTATCATGGAATATAAACGCTGCGGTGGATATACAGGTTTTTAATTTTTTTAGTAGAGGGTTTCGTAGAATATCC
>JAUNQZ010000093.1 GCA_030535915.1 bacterium | reverse complement strand
GTTGACAGAGATGCAACATCCCTTCATGCGAGGGTCGTTGCAACATGCATTCCCTCTAAAGAAGTCTGTCAACTTGCTATAGGTCATGATTTCGATGACTACAGGAGCATCATTCTTGTATTCATCTTGCTTAAATTCAGGACCCTTAGGCGCATCCGCAAGTTCAATGTCAGGATTGACGGACTCTGCGGTCTTCAATGTCACGACGAAGAAGATAATGAGCTGGAAGACGACGTCAATCATTGGCGTCATATCCAAATTGGCATTATCTGATTGCCGTTTAGATTTTTTCTTTGCCATAGGAGTATCTCCAGATGAAAGGATTACCGTAGGGATAAACTACGGGTTCGGGAGAGATGCATGACACGCGTCATGCATCACCATCAGGAATTACTCTTCAACGACTTCGACGTTACGGAGGTTCTTAATCAAGTCACCTGTAACGACCTGCATACGCAAAACGAGACGGTTAGCGCTGTTACGCAAGCTATAGAAGAAGGCCACCGAAGGAATTGCAATCACGAGACCACCTGCCGTGGTGTAAAGTGCCTGCGAAATGGTCAATGCGAGCGAGCTGATTTCAACACCGGTCTGTGCAATCGATGCGAAGGTCATGATCATGCCCTGAACCGTACCCAAGAGGCCCAACATCGGTGCGAGGGAGCCGCAAATGGAGATCCAGTTCAAACGCTGCATCATCTGTTCGATTTCAAGGTCACCAGCAGCGCTGATGGCTTCGTCAATCACATCGAAGCCTTCTTCCACATGGGAGAAGCCTGCCTTCAAAATCTTAGCCATGGAGGAAGGATCGCTATCGCAAATTTCGATTGCACGCATCACATCGCCCTGATCCATTGCTTCCTTCACCTGATCAATCAATGCCTGAGGCATGATCTTTGCGGGACGCACGAGGATGTAACCATCAACGATGAAGTACGCAGCGAAGATACCCGAACCGAAGAGTGCGAACCAGAGGGTAATACCGACCATACCCGAACCAAAGACAACGTCAATGAAGCTTGTACCACCTGCTTCTGCGGGAGCGTCTTCAGCCGGCTTTGTCATACCGCCATCTTCAGTCGTAGCGGGCGCGGCACCACCTTCTTGAGCATAGATTTTAGGAGCTGCAAACGTTGCGCCAAAAACCAAAGTCACAATGGCGAGGAGTTTCATCATCTTTTTCATGTCTTTTTCCTTGAATTAATGTTGACAATTAAGTGTTAATGAACAAAAGTGTTAAACCATACAATCGATTACTTTGCGAGCTTTGCCCACTTCGAATTCTTGCACTTCGACCGCAAGGTCTTGTACAATTCATTCTTCGTGGCGACATGCCCCATACCAACAAATGCTTGACCGCCTCTGTAGAGTGCTTCTGCATAAGCTTCCGAGGAGGGGTTTGCGTAGAGGAGGATGACACGGAGATAACCCTGTGTCAATGCCTCACGGCAATTCACAGCATTCGAACCTTTTTTCATGGCGAGATTGCCACGTGCGACATAGGCGGCGGCTTTAGATTCATCATCTTCTGAATCCAACGCCTTTTTCAACTGGCGTTCAAGTTCAGAGCCTTTGCCTTTTTCAATCAAAGCCGTCCAATAACGCGCTGCGAGCGGACCTTGGTATTCCAATGTTTCATCGTTGCGAGCTTTACCCTCAACGAGTTTAATCACATCGTCATACTGACCCTTTTCGTTATAGATATCGCACAAATGGCTTGCCGCCTCAATATCGTGCTGCAAGTTATTGTAAGCTTCCGAGATTTCTTTGAGGACGGTGACATCCTTTTCCTTGATCGCCTTATCCAATTCTTTCGGACGCTTAATTTCCAAGTGATCCACTTCATCCGCCTGGACTTCGGTCGACATCTTATCCGTACGAACGGTGTACTTCTTAGCGCTCGGGAGCCAACGGATTTCTTTACCCTTGGTTTCACCGCCACCAACGAGATGAATCACACCAGAAGCGGGAGAAACAGCAGCCATCACTGGCATCGCCACTAAGAGCAATGCGAATGTTAACGATTTTAAGAGAGTCTTTTTCATTGTTTCAATCTCCACATTCATCTATTATTGGGCACTCAAATACTGGGTATTACCAATCTGGATGTTTTCAATTTCACCCTTATAGATGCCATCTTTAAACTTCGTCTTGTATTCCTTGGCAACCGTATCAATTTCACCTGCGTAGAACGAACGGTCATCCGCATTGCGCGCTTCATCCGCCATTTTACGACGTTCAACAGCCAACTTCAAATACTGCAAATAAGCCTCTTGGATAATGGCCGAAACGGTTTGCTTATTGTCCTTATGCAAGGCGTCTTCTTCGGTCATACCTGCAATATCAATTGCATGCATTGCAGTGTAGTAAGCATTCATTGCCGAACCCAACATTGCTTCACGCTTTTCATCCTTGTCGTCCAAGGATTCATAAGCGGCCTTTGCCAACGCAGCGACAGCAGTGCTGGTTTCAGCCGTGATCAACGGAGGATTCTCAACAATCTTACCACCCGAGATAACGACATCCTTCATCATCTTGACACCATTCTTGTCAAAGACGGGCTTACGCGTATCGGGATCAAGTTTCACATTGTTATTCGCAATGAACTTTTCAGAAGCTTGTGCACGCTTGATGATATCGGAGCGTTCATCCGCGGTTGTAGCAACCGCCATTTCGTGTGCAGCGAGGTCTACAATCAAACGATGAACTTCAACCGCACGCTTGGTTTTACCCACGAGTTCAAGATACGCATCGGCTTGCTTACGAGCTTCAGCAATCTTGGTGGCGTCCTTCGTCTTGCTTCCCATCAACATCAATGCACGCGTACGCAAATCCATGCCCTCGCCCTTCAAGATGGAGGTTGCATCCTTTGCTGCCAAGAGTGCATCGGCCGCTTCAATCGTCAATGCGTAGTCCTTTACATCAAAGAGCTGACGCGCAGCATTGAGATATTGTGCTGCGGTATAACCTGCGCCGGACTTAAACATTTCACGATACTTCGCAACGGCTTGGTCACGATAGCCCATCTGAGTGAGCGCTTCTGCCAACAACGGAATCGCATTTTGTGCTTCCGGCGAAGACTTAAATTCGGTCTGCAAGCGCGTCAAGAGTTCTTGCGATTTCTTAATGCCTTCTTCACCCATAGAGGTATACATAGTCCCCATCTGGAGGAGAACTTTTGGAGCATAGTCACCCTTCGGATAGGTTGCCAAATAGGCTTCATATCCCTTGAGTGCAGCATCAATGTCATTCTTGCGTTGCAAGCAGAAAGGAATCAAATACATCGCCGATTCTTGCAATGGCTTGACATCCTCTGCTTCCTTCTCTGCAGTAATAAACTTGCTTGTCTCCTTGCCCTTCTTCAATTCATCCACGAGCCCTTGGAAGACTTGTGCAGCGGCGGCATAGACCTTGGCAATTTGAGCATCCTTTGCCGCATCGGTGCCTGCGGGGAATTCACGACGCAATTGGATACCCAAATCAACGAATGCATTTCCACGCTCAAAGACTGCAACGGCGGCATAATAACCGGGACGTTCAACATCCTTGAAGTGTGCAACGAGTTCATTCGCCGTCTTTGCACGCAAGGTGTTATCGCAAAGCGGACTATCCTTACGCTTGTACGCATCCAACACGAGGAAGAGTGCGTCTTTACGCGTATCACGCTGATCTTCGCTGGCATTCTTAATAATGTCTTGCAAATCAGCAACCGCTTTTTCAATCTCCGTCTTATTCTTGGAGGTTCCAATGATTTCTTGTGCACGCTTCAACTTACGCGCCATTGCACTTGCGTCATTACCATAGTAGTTGAAGAAGTAACCTTCAACTTCAGCACGCAAGTCCGCCAAACCATTTTGAGCACAGAAGTCTGCCAATTCACCCAAGGCTTGACCCGCATTTGCCGAGCAATTCTTCTTATCGGGTTTGGCATAATTTTCTGCGAACTTCTTAATGAGTTCCTTTGCTTCCTTGTTACGATCCGCTGCGGAGATCTTACCTTCCTTCATCTTTTCGTTATCGATATAGATGCTTGCCTTGATGACTTTCATCAACGACCCCATCATATCCAAGGTGTAAGGATCCTTTTCTGCAGCGATAATCTTCTGATACGCATCGTAAGCTTCAACAAACTGGTTGTTGCTGAAAAGCACATCCGCATTTACGAACTTCTGACGACGCACATTGGCACGCGTTTCAGCATCTGCCGTAATATTGATTTTGGTCTTATAGTGCTCTTCCAAAATCTTTGTAATTTCGTCACAAATCGTAATTGCGCCATCGGCACTTTCAGATTCCGGATAGTTCATGAAGACGTTGGCGCAGTGATAAAGCGCACCCTGCTGATTACGCTTCTTCGTCTTGGGGTTGCGCTCACCCAACAAGAGGTCAAGCACTTTCTTACCAGGCGCAGAGTTTTTATCAACCTTACCGCCAGCCTTCGAAATTTCTTCTGTCGCCAAACGATACATCATGCTACCCAAAAGGTAACGGCACTTTGGCAACGGACTGATACGCAACAATGTCGGATCGGTTTCCTTCAACTGATCATGAATGCGGGTCAACATTTCCAAGTAGTCATTCATCAATGTCTGAGCACCGGAAATATCCCCACGCATAATGGCAAGGTGAGCCTTTGCGTTAATCGCATCACCGAAGTAAATATCCTGCACCCAAAGCATTTCAGAGGCCAACTTCTCAGCAGTCTTACAATGCTTATCGCCCGCAGCCTTATCACCCTTTTCATAAGCCTTTTCAGCCTCTGCAAGGAGCGCATTCAAATAACTCGCACGGAAGGTCTTCTTCGAGTCTTCCGAAGAGGCATTCTTCATTGCAGCTTCGTAAAGCGGGAAAGTCTCTGTTTCGCGATCGAGACGCTTCAACATGTCAATGTAATAATAAACAGCACTTTCATACACCGACTTTTGTGCTGCTTGAACCGTCTTAAACTTGTTGAAGAAAGCCTTGTAAAGCTCATCGGCCTTGGTGTAATCCTTCGAGGCATAATAGCTCGCCGCCAATTCCATCTTGAGCGTCCATGTATCAAAACTATCCTTGTCAGGACGCGCCTCAATGATTTTTACCACTTCGTCATAACGCCCCGTACGCAATTTCGCACGCAAAGCAGGCGCTTCCAACTGACCTCCAGCCGTCGGGAACGTCTTCTTTGCTGCATCAATCACATCCTGAGCAAAACTTGCATAAGGGCTGTCAATCAAGGCAGAAATAAAGCGTAATTCTTCCTTTAAAGCTTTATCCATATCCGACTGCGCCAAGGTCGTCGCAGGGAAAAGCAATGCCAATCCCAACGGCAAAATAGCAGCACCCATACGATTCATATGTGGTAATCTCATTGCATCTATCCTTTCAAAACAACAATCTATAAGGGCATTCCACATTTGCCCTTCTCCAATTCACTGCATAGTATACCGCATTTTAGACACTATCGTCAAGTGTGAAATTCGAAAAAACCCTTTAAAAATACTTCCTATATATAATAGGTCCACGTTGATACCCTACGCCACAACCTTTCACTTCACACCAACGCACCTTTCGCCAAACAAAAAGATGAACCGCGCACACCAAACAAGACAAAAACACGTGAAAAAAAACCTCTCACCACACACCTCAAAAACAACCACTTAAAGCAACCTAAAATTCAAGACCAATGAAACTGAATCTCAAAATGGGCGAAATTGAACGTCAAAGTGGGCGACTTTGCTCGTCAAAATGG
>JAUNQZ010000092.1 GCA_030535915.1 bacterium | reverse complement strand
AGCATTGTCGTCATATTAGCATACCGAACAATAAAAGTCAACGGATTTTCATTCCTTTACAATCAAAACGCGATGCTCCGATCGAAGCATCGCGTTTGTCATTTTTATAGACCGGAGGTTCTACAAACCCCTCTACTAAAAAGAATGAGAGATTCATAGACCGGAGTGTCTACAAACCCCTCTACTAAAATAAAAAGAATGAGAGGTTCATAGACTAAAACGTCTACGAACCCCTCTATTAAAAATTTTATTTTACGAATTCAACAGTGCCGTAAGAATTGTTACCGCCCGAACCTCGCACGCGTGCACGGATATGGCAACCATTGTTACCCGTAGCCTCCGCGGGAATCTCCAACTTAAAGACATTGCCACGCGATTGAATACCCGTAAAGCCCTTAGCATTAATGGTTTGGACATCCACGCCATCCATTTCAATCACGACCTGTTCAATATCCAAGCCATGATTACCCTTAGTATAACGGAAACGCACCTGCTTTGAGCTCTTGAGGTCTGCAGGCGAAACCGAGAAGGTAATCTCCGACCAATCGGTTGTAATATCCGAAGGCATCCATTGACCAATCGAGAATCCAGGCTTCACGACAAAGAGTTCCTTTGGCAATGCATTCGTCGCAGCAATAAGTTCCTCTGCTGTCTTGTAAGGAGCCGTAGGATCAGCTGCAATTGAGAGGCGCTTTTCAACCCAATCCGATTCATACGCACCCACGGTTGAACGCGTCTGTGTTTCCATTGCCTCCCAGCGACGGAGATGACGCTGCATGTAATACGAACCCACGAGGCCACCCCAAATCTTTGCAGCATAGTCATTGACCGGAGGTCCCCAAATCGTAATAATACGACGAGCATTGGTTTCATAATAATCTGCGAGGGCTTCATCCCCTTCACCACAAGCACGCGCGAAATCAATCCAGCGTTGGAGATTCAACGTCGGGTGACCCATCAACACCGTATCAATACTTCCAAAGTAATCCTTAGCGAGCGAACGGAGCTTGGCGACTTCATCACCATTGCCATCTTCTTCTGCAGCCGCAATCGCACGGAGAATGAGTTCCAACTTCGCGCCGGCATAAAAGGCTGCTGTCTCACGCAAGTCTGCTTGATAAAGAGGAGAATCCTTCAATTCTTCAGCGCATTCCGCGAAGGCCTGACAGCCAGCGAAGTAAGCATCGTTGAACTGCACCGAGCCGCGCGTTCCACCAGGCCCCATCTGCCAGCAAAAACGCGGATGGTCCGTGAAGCCACCATAGACACTCTTGAGCATTCCCTCCCAATAGGCATCCATCTTTTCAGGATAGGCACCATAACGACAAAGGGTATAATTCTTGAGCCAATCTTTGAGGTCAGCCTTGGTATCACGCCAACCTGCATCAGTGATGAGTTCATAGACGACTTCATTATTTTCAAAGCCTTCAGGTGCGGTACCATACCCTACGAGCTGACCGCGATTAGCCGAATTCATCGCACGGAGGTGACCATTGCAGTAGAATTCCAAGACACCTGTAGGCGCGGACTTACCCCCCATATTGGGAATTGTACTCCACACCCATGGACGTCCTAAGAAACCCTTAAAGACTTCGCAGTTCTCGCCATTCCGCCAGAAGTGTGTATTATAATCCACCGCCATATCGAGTAATAACACACGGTCCGCCGGCACATCACGCAAAAGCGCTCCGAGCGTTTCGGCGTTCCAAATATGACGCTGATAGCCAAACATCCAACCTTGCATTACCCATGTTGCATTGGGATTTGCATCATGGATTGCTCCAAAGACATTCGCGCCGCAATGTGCAAGACCATTGAGTTTTTCTTCTTTGGTCTTCCAAGGCAATTCCATTTCGTTGAAGCTATCGGCGAGGTAATAGTCACACGGACCGAATTCCTTCTCCCATTCTTCCACATAGAGACGACCCATCTCACGGAAGAGTTCCTGGTCCGGCGAGAGGAACCAACTCCGGAAAGCTCCTCCCGACCACTTCATTTCAAGCAATTTTGCTTCAGGGCGCACACGCGTTAACGCCGGCGGCACAAACCCGGCGAACCCCTGAACAACCGGCTTCATACCGAGCGAACGCATCCGCTTCAACACCGCATGCTGGAGACGCACCGAGCGTTCTCGCCAAGCCTTTGGCTGCGGCGCATCCGGACGCTGACAAAGATTACCCATACGCATCCACGGCAAGTGCGCCGGACCCACGAAGTAAGAAGAAATCTCCTCATCGGTCAAACCCAAACGCTTCCAGACGCGTTCGTTAATCGCTTCATTTGCAATCAACGTGAGCGGCATATCAATACCATGGAGTGCCATCCAATCGATTTCTTCCATCCAACGCTCTTCACTCCAATAAGGCATTGTGTAACCAAAGGTCACCACATTGAAATACTGATAGTGCTGATAGGGCGCAACAACACGCACTGGCTCAGAAGGTTGGAAGGCAGCTTCTGCATCAAAACGCGAACCCGACCACGAATGAATCCCAGCGCCCTTAGACTTGGCATTCATATAAAAAGCTTTGCAAAGCGCCACGGCACTGCTACCATGAAGCGTGCGACCATTCTCTGAAATCTCATAGACATGACGCCCTTCAACATCATCAATCGCTTCAAGGGTCAACGAAGCTGCCACTTCATCCCCTGCATAACGTGCAATCACCTCACGCGCAGCTGTCTTCTCGCCATCACTCAAAGCGAAAGCCATTGAGGCAAGACAGCATGTACTCATTACTGTAAACAAATGTTTCATGTTTATCCTCTCTTTTTTAGTAAATCATTTTATTCGTCCACTGGGTTGAATGTAACATTCCTCTTTTAGTGGAGGGGTTTGTAGGAAATCCGGTCTATGAACCTCTCGTCTTTTTTTAATGCTAGGCATTATTTTCACTGTGCGGCTCGAGCGTCAAGATACATTTGGAACCACTGACGTAATTCAGAATGCCACATGGCGGCTTCCTTGCCGGGATTCAATCGTCCACCAAAGCCATGGCCACCCTCACTATAAAGGTGATAGGTCACCGGCGCATTCGCCTTTGTCAAAAAGCTTGCATACCCCAACGACGACTGCACATACGCACGGTCATCACGACACTGCATGACAAACGTCTTCACATACGGTTGTTGCGGTACGACATCCGCGTTAAGATTCACGCCATCCTCACTCAAATACGCCGGGTACATCAAAATCGCAAAATCCAACGGATGCTTGGGATGCGCTAACACCGTCGCTGTCAAATGCGCCCCCGCCGAAAATCCCATCATTCCCATCGCATCAGTATCAATCCCCAACTGATCGGCATGAATTTGAAGGATTTCTAACGCCCGTAACGCATCAAAATGTGCACGCTCACGCGCATGTTCACACGCAATTGAATACTTTAAAACCGCCGTGTGACACTTCATACTCCGCAGCTGACGAGCAATCTCAACACCTTCCTTTTGATAGGCGAGGCATCCATAGCCACCCCCTGGAGCAACCACAATCACGGGAAGGCGTTCATCCGGAGCATAAGGCGAGGCATTACTAAAGAATTCTATCGTCGGCACCGCGACCGAATAAAGATGCTCATCCTTCTCCACTTCCGGAAAGGGATCCTTCGCATCGGTCGCCCACAATGGTATTAAAATCCCACGCTTATACGCATCAGCTTCGTATGTCGGCAAATTACCAACCGCTTCCTCCGCGGGATACCATTCTACAGGAGCATCCTTTACGGTCTTTGCACTCATTGTTATTGGAGCAATACCGCCAATCAAAAGTCCAAAGAACAACCATAATCTCATCATACACATCTAAAAAATCCTTAGGATTGTCGTTCAAAACCCTTTCTTGTATATAGTATACTAAAAAAGGGGACGACTCGTCAATATTTCATTCCTTTTATTTCTTGTCTGTAGACCTAAAAAAACACCGCGAAGGACTCGCGGTGTTTTTTCATTTACAATTCGTCAAAGACTTACTTGTCAGAGAGCGCTGCAACGCCGGGGAGGACCTTACCTTCGAGGTATTCGAGGGAAGCGCCACCGCCGGTGGAGATGTGGCTCATCTTATCAGCCTGACCAGACTTCTTCACTGCGCTAACAGAGTCACCGCCGCCGATGATGGAGATGCCGCCATTAGCCTTAACCTGAGCGACAGCTTCGCAAACACCAAAGGTACCCTTGGAGAAAGCAGGCATTTCAAAGCAACCCATAGGACCATTCCAAACAACCGTCTTAGCATCCTTGAGAGCTTCACCGAATTCAACGATGGACTTCGGACCAATATCGAGACCCATCCAACCTTCAGGGATGTCGCCTTCGAGAATCTGGGTGTTCGCTTCGGGATCGAACTTGTCAGCGGCAATATTGTCGACGGGAAGAAGGAACTTCACGCCCTTTTCCTTGGCGAGAGCGAGCATTTCCGTTGCATAACCGAGCTGGTCATCTTCGCAGAGGGAGTTGCCGATTGCCATGCCTTGAGCCTTCTTGAAGGTGTAAGCCATGCCACCACCGATGATGAGGGTGTCAACCTTGGAGAGGAGGTTCTTCACAACGGCGAGCTTATCAGAGACCTTAGCGCCACCGAGGATAGCAACGAAAGGACGGACAGGCTTTTCAACAGCGTTACCGAGGTACTGGATTTCCTTTTCCAAGAGGAAGCCAGAGACAGCCACAGGAGCATACTTAGCGATAACCGCCGTGGAAGCGTGAGAACGGTGAGCAGCACCGAATGCATCGTTGCAATAGATATCGCCATAAGAAGCGAGCTTCTTACCCATTTCTTCGCACTTCGCCTTGAGTTCAGCCTTCTTTGCCTTGAGTTCTTCGTCGGTCATGTCGTCGGTCTTCTTGACCTTTGCGGTTTCTTCCTTGTAGAAACGAGTATTTTCGAGCATGATGACTTCGCCGGGCTTGAGCGCTGCAGCATCTGCGTCAGCATTCATGCAATCTTCAACGAACTTGACAGGCTTGTCGAGGCACTTTGCGAGATATTCTGCAACAGGCTTGAGGGAGAATTCAGGTTCATAACCCTTGCCCTTCGGACGACCGAGGTGGCTCATGAGCACGAGAGAACCGCCATTATCAAGCACGTACTTGATGGAGCCAAGAGCGCCCTGAATACGGGTGTCATCTTTAATCACGCCTTCCTTCATAGGAACGTTAAAGTCAACACGCATCACAACGCGCTTACCATTCAAGTCAACATCACGCAATGTCTTCTTATCCATAATTGTATCCTTTTTGTTAAGTGTACTTAAAAAAACAACGCGTTATAGTATACCATAAATAATGAAAGTAAAGCAAAGCAAAATTTTGTTTTATCTTAATGAAATTTTAATTTTATTACAAACAAAAGCTTTATTGACCTAACGCCATGTAATTTTTAAATTCAATTTCGTTTTTTGTCGTTGTTTAGCAAAGGCGTTGCGTCTCCCATTTCATCTTCAACCACATGCCCCAACAACATCTCGCTTCCGTCTTCAAAAAGTGTTTTTCTCCACCCCTTTTAGACACTTTTAAAGACGTTTCCAAAAGCCTTTAAAATCAAGGCTGATGAAATCGTTCATCAAAGTCGACCTTTTTGCGTCGCAAAACAGCCGACTTTCACGTTCAATTTCGCCCATTTTCAAAATTACGTTTTTTTACGCCTCTCTTTTTGACAAAAAACAAAACATTAAAATTCATTGAAGGAAGCAAAAATTGTGTAAATTGCAAGCAAAATTACGCAGTGACTGGGGGAACAGTTGTCGAATTCT
>JAUNQZ010000091.1 GCA_030535915.1 bacterium | reverse complement strand
TGCGATTAAAGCTCTTAGAGACAGTGAAGTACGTCGCATCTATCTCGCTTATTTTGACGCACTTAATGGAGAACCTAAACATAAAGAATCCAGTGGACGCAATAGTCGAAGTGAATCTTCTGAAGATTATGAAGTGCGTAAACTTCAATACAAAATCAGCAAGTTAAAGTCCTTACAAAAGTATCTCAATACGCGTTCAAAATTTGGTGCAATTTGTGTTAAACACCTTGCTTCTTTAGGTTATGGTGCAGCAGAAATTACAGAGAATATCAAATCCTTGAATGAAGAGATAAAGGAAAAGAAAAAAGCCGCAAAAGAAGCTGAAAAGGCACGCAAAGAAGCCGAAAAAAATCGTTAATTGACAAAATCCGTACACATATACACATATTTATGGTATAATGTTTACACTCATTTTTTAGAAAGGAATTACAACAATGTCGAATCGTCCTGTCTGCTTAATTATCCGCGATGGTTGGGGTATGAATGCGCGCTTTGAAGGAAACTCTGTTTTCTGCGCGAAGACTCCTGTTATTGATGAACTCCGTACACGTTACCCTTGGTGCCGCATTGAATGCTCGGGTGAAGAAGTCGGTTTGCCTGATGGTTATCAAGGCTCTTCTGAAGTCGGTCACTTAAACATGGGTGCAGGTCGCATTGTTGAACAAGAATTAAAGCGTATCGACGATGGTCTCAAGAGTGGCGAACTCTTCAAGAGTGAAAAATGGGAAGCGCTCATTGCGAATTGGAAGAAGAATGCTTCTCAACTTCACCTTATGGGACTTTTGCAAGATGAAGGCGTTCACGCGCACCAGGAGCATCTCTTCAAAATCATGAAGCGTGCACGCCAAGAATATCCAGAAGGTCGGATTGTCCTTCACCCCTTCTTAGATGGTCGTGATACGCCGCCGCGCTCTACACTCGAATATCTCGCCAAACTTCAAACCGTTATGGCAGAAGTTGGCAATTGCGTCATTGGTACGGCGATGGGTCGTTATTATGGCATGGATCGTTCGAAGAATTGGACGCTCACCTCTGAAGCTTACGAATGCATCGTCACTGCTGCAGGCAAGAACTATGCTACAGTTGAAGCGGCGGTTAAGGATGCCTATGACAATCTCAAGACGCCTGATGGCACAGAAATGACAGATGAATACATTCCGTGTTGCATTATCGGTGATTACACCGGTATGAAGGATGGCGACTCGGTCATGCACACGAACTATCGTCAAGATCGTGCAATTCAGCTCACACAAGCGTTCTTCTGCGATGACTATGCAGGTACCCGTTCGGTTCGTCCCGCAATCACCTTCCTTGGCTTTACCCGTTACTGGGATGAATTTGAAGCCTATCTCCTTGGAGCAATGGGAGGCGATGGTGGTATGGATATGCTTTTGGGTGAAGTCGTTTCAAAGGCTGGCATCCGCCAACTCCGTATTGCAGAAACACAAAAGTTCCGTCATGTGACCTCCTTCTTCAATGGTAAGAGCACCAAGCCTTACGAAGGCGAAGATCAAGTGGATGTCCCAAGTCGTTTCGACCCTGCAACATTTGCTTCGCATCCTGAAATGGAAGCTTACAATGTGACGGAAGAACTCCTCAAGCGCCTCGAAAATAATCCTTATGGCTTTATCGTTGTCAACTATGCAAACTGCGATATGGTCGGTCATACGGGTGATTTGGCTGCGGCGACAAAGGCTGTTGAAATCGTTGACGAATGCGTTGGTAAAGTCTTGAAGCGCTTGATGGAACTTGACGCACATGTTCTCATCACCGCCGACCATGGTAACGCAGAACAAATGGTGGATTACACCACGGGTATGCCCAAGACCTCTCACACCTTAAACAAAGTTGAATGTATCTATGTTGCCAAGGATGCCGACAAGCGCGAAATGCGTGCAGATGGTAAATTGAGCGACATCGCTGTTGCTTGCTTGGACCTCCTCGGTCTTGAAAAGCCGGCACAGATGACGGCAAACAACCTCTTTGTCAAATAAGAGAAGAGGTTCTCTCCCGCGAGAAGAGAAGACGATAGCTTTTCGCTGTCGTCTTCTCTTCAAAAAGAAACGATGATGGAAAAGATAGGATGCAATGTATGAATCAAGAACATCTCAAACGCATTGAAAAATTACAGCGTGCAATGGCCGCGGCTGACCTTGACGCAGTTTTCCTTTACTCTGAAATTAACCGCACCTACTTTACTGGGTTACATACGAGTAATGGCCTTCTCTTGGTTGAACGTCAAGGTATGCCTATCTTTTATACGGACTTTCGATATATTGAAGTCGCCAATCGTTCTTTGCAAGGGATTGAAGTACGTACCTTTAAAGCCGCTGCAGAACAAAATAAAGAATACGCTACCATGGCAGCGGCATGGAAGAAAATTGGTTACGAAGGTTCTCTCACCGTAGCCCAGTTCCTTCCTTTGCAAGAAGCCCTTTCCAATGCCAAATGGGAAAATGCAAATACCATCATTGCAACTATCCGTGGCGTTAAGTCTGCATCGGAAATTGAAATTCTTCGCCGTAGTGCTGCAGCAAATGATGAACTTCTTGCAGATCTCTTAAAGACCTTCCGTCCAGGCATGAGTGAAGTTGAAATGCAGCGCATCTTCCGTACAAAAGTTGCAGAGCGTGGCATTCAAGAATCCTTTGAACCCATTCTTTGCGCGGGTGTGAATGCAGTTGAATGTCATCATCATCCAGACGATTCCATTCTTCAGCCAGAGAGCGAACTTCTCATTGATATGGGTGTACTTGTTGATGGCTATTGCTCGGATATGACGCGTACCATTTATTACGGGACCCCTACCCCTCGCTTTAAAGAAATTCATGATATTGTGCTTGAAGCAAACCAAGCGGTTATTGCACAGGTTAAACCTGGAATGCGTTGCTGCGATGTCGACACCATTGCGCGTGACATTATTAAAAAGTATGGCTATGGGGATTACTTTGGTCATAGTCTCGGTCACAGCGTGGGTCTTGAAATTCATGAAATGCCAGCCTTTGGACAAAATTGTACAACCATCCTTGAACCAGGCATGGTTCTTACCGATGAACCTGGCATCTACATTTCTGGAGATGTCGGCGTACGCATTGAAGATCTCCTTGTTATCACAGAAACAGGTTGTGAAGTTCTTTCACATACCCCCCATGAGATTGTCATCCCATGTTAAACACTAAAGAACCCAATCAAACACGCATTGCAGAACTCGTCCGCGAACTTCTCATTGAACTTGGAGAAGATCCGAATCGCGAGGGGCTTCTCAAAACGCCAGAGCGCGTTGCTAAATCGCTAACCTTCCTCACAAAAGGTTATCGTGAAACACCTCAAGAAGTTCTTAATAATGCGGTTTTTGAATCTACTGCCAACAATATGGTCATTGTTCGCGACATTGAAATTTACTCTATGTGCGAACATCATATTCTTCCCTTTTATGGACGTTGTCATGTAGGTTACATCGCGAATGGTAAAGTGATTGGTCTTAGCAAAGTTGCACGTATTGTTGAATGCTTTGCGCGTCGTCTCCAAATTCAAGAACGACTCACCGAAGAAATCGCACATGCCATTCAAGAAATCACTGGAGCTGAAGGTGTTGGAGTTGTTATTGACGCTTCGCACCTTTGTATGATGATGCGTGGTGTTGAGAAACAAAACTCCAAAACCATTACATCCTCCGTTTTAGGTTCTTTCCGTACAGACCCAAGTGTTCGTGCAGAATTTATGAATCTCGTTCGATAATTTTAAACATTTAATTTAATTCAATTTACTTTGAATCTATAAAATAAAAAGCATCGTGAATTCACGATGCTTTTTATTTTTACTCATTGCTCATAATTAACGAGCAATAATTGAAAATTCAGAAAGCGTAGCCCAAATGTGCTCTTTAACAACAGGCGCTGTTGCAGTAAAGCGAACATAACGAGCTTTATATTCCTTATTAAACTCAATCGTCTTAAGACTACGATTATCCTGAGACCAACCCGTCTTACCCTTAAAGGCCGTTTCCCAAGTCGTACCATCTGCACTAAATTCAATGACACATTCACCAACAAGGCCATTGATTTCATCTGGACGAGGAAGAAGCTTAACGCCTGCGACATTATTCATTTCACCAAGATCAAGCGTGAAATGGTGAGGATAATCGGGGTGAACATTACGCCAGTCAGAATGCCAATATGTCTTAGGATTATTGTCAAAGACATGTGCCACATTACCTTCGCCCGGTTCTTCCGAGGAGACGTCTACAACCTTCCAAGCAGCACGGACGACTTCGCGCTCAAAGAATGTTGTTGTTGCAGGCATTGCAATTAATGCATCCGTAGCGATTGTGCGAACAGCAACCTTGCCGCTTTCAAGCTTAAAGGGTTCTGTATAAACAAAGGTTTTCTTATCATCAATTGTGACTTCAACTTGAATATCCGAACGATACGGAGTGACAGTGACCATATTCTTTGCGTCACGACTGACCATTGCAAGACCTGTTGTTTCACGATAAGGCTTGGCACGGAAAGGACGCTCTCCATAACGCATCGCAAAACCAAATGTGAAAGGTTTGTTATAAACAAGGTATTGCGGTAAAGGACGAGGACCACAAGATCCATTACCAAGACCTGTTTGAGCATAGTCAATATTAATCCAAACCTTGTCCGACTCTGGCAACGTACCAGGAACTCGAGAATCAAAAAGTGTACGAGCATCCCAAGGTAAGATAGAGAAGTCAAAGAATTTACCCGTCATTGCAGGGAAGAAGCAAAGCGCATTCTTTTGATTAGCGACCATAAACCAGTGCGCATCGCAACGATTACCAGTTTCTTGGTTTTCACTATACGGCACAAAGAATTCATCTACTGTTGCCTTGAAGCGACCACGCCAAGCGGCATCCTTACGATCAATGTAATTCTCCCAAGGACCAAGCGCTTCATAAGAAACATTTTGCATTTCTTTATCAACCGCCATAGTGAAGCCTAAACGCGGAATGACTTCTTCAGGCGAATGAGGTGTGAAAACACCTTCCACAGTAATCGTATTCGCCAAAATCGTCCAAACAAGCGTATAGGTATAAGGAACATTCCCACCGACCGTTTTCATCTTAGAAATGACTTGAACAACATCTGCATCTCCTTCGGCCTTGGAATAAGTCATTTCAAGGCATTCATTCTTTTGATTGTAAAGCGAACGCCATGTAGCAGAACCCTTAATCCAACGGTCATTATTGATAGGCGCACGATAAAGATTAAAGCTCAACGGAGACTTTATCATTTCCTTGCCTTCAATATTAAGGGAGTTAAGAACACCATCCTTAAATGTCAATTTTGAATAATCACCATTCGCAACAACAATTGCGCCATCTTGAGTTTGAGAAACCATTAAATCAACAGGAGGAACGACTGTCGGTGTTTGACGAACATGGCTAGGTGTTGTCGATTTAATGATATGCCATGCTTCAGCGAATTCTTCAATCTTAAACTTCTTTACATCAAAGTTCTTCTCTGCAATAAATACAACATCATCAAGACAAGGCTCCTTCGCGATACGCGGCACTTTCACGGTGAAACTTTCACCTGGGGCCAACGCGGGAAGTTCACAAATAAGAGTTTTTGTCGTAAAGAGCGCAAGATCCTTTACAGTCTTATGGAAATACTTTGATGTAACCGTTAATTCTGTGGTTTCATAGTCATAAGTAAAGTCAAAATACTGCTGAGCATGTTTAATTTCCCACATTTGGCCTTTAGGTTTACGATCAGCAGTATAAACAC
>JAUNQZ010000090.1 GCA_030535915.1 bacterium | reverse complement strand
CACGATTGTAGACCTTCCTGGTATTTATTCACTTTATGCCGTTTCGGAAGATGAAAAGGTCGCCGCACAATATGCTTGTAGCGATGAACCAGATATCATTGTTAATATTGTTGATGCTGTCAATTTAGAACGCAACCTTTATCTTACAATGGCATTAATGGAAATGGGTAAGCCCATGGTCATGGTTCTCTCCATGATGGACATTGTGACGCGTCAAGGCTCATCCATTGATATTGCAACACTTTCCAAGCGCTTAGGCATTCCTGTGGTGTCGGCCGATGTTTCCAAGCGTGAGCATCGCAAAGCGCTTGAAGCCGCCATTCTTGAGGCGGTAACAAACAAGCAACAGCCTATTTCTATCCCCTACCCCGAAACGCTCTCACAGGCCATTACAAAAGCCGCCGTTGCAGGCGAGCCCGCCTATACAGCCATTCAGCGACTTGAGGGGATTCTTCCAGGAGCAGAAAATCTTATCCAAGACATTGAAGCAGACCATGGCTTAACTCCTGATGTTTTAATTGCAGATGCTCGTTATACAAAAATTGCAACGCTCACTCAAGGTATTATTACAAGAGGAGCCAAAGCAAATGCAGAGAGTGTTGCAGACAAGATTGTCTTAAATCGTTGGCTCGGCATCCCTATTTTCTTGAGTATTATGTATTTACTCTTCTGGGTAACGCAAGTTGTTGGCGGATGCTTTATTGACTTCTTTGACATTCTTGGGGATGCAATTTTTGTCACGGGTGTTGGGAATATCTTAACTCTTTGTGGTGCACCAGAATGGATGCATACTTTCTTGGCGACGGGTCTCGGCGGAGGTATTCAAACCGTTATGACCTTTATCCCGCCAGTCTTCTTTATCTTTATGGGATTAGCCATTTTGGAAGACTCTGGATATATGGCGCGTGCAGCCTATGTTGTAGATCGTTTTATGCGTTTTCTTGGCTTGCCAGGGAGTGCCTTTGTGCCAATGCTTGTAGGCTTTGGTTGCACAGTGCCCGCAATTATGGCAACGCGAACGCTTTCCAATCGCCGGGATCGTCTTTTGACCATCTTTATGGCGCCTTTCATGAGTTGCGGTGCGCGATTACCCGTCTATGCACTCTTTGGGGCAGCCTTCTTCGGCATTGCTTCTGGCGGAATGGTTTTTGCTATCTATATGAGCGGGATCTTGCTTGCAGTCTTTACAGGCTTATTGCTCAAGCACACACTCTTTATTGGTGAGCCCGCGCCCTTTGTTTTAGAGCTTCCTCTCTATCATTTCCCGCGTCCTATCACAGTCCTTAAGCGTGCATGGAATCGCCTTAGCGTCTTCATTTTCCGTGCGGGTAAAGTGATGGCTTTAATGGTGCTCGTACTTGCAGTGGCGAATGTTATTACCGTTCCCAATGTCTTTGAAGAAAAAGACCAAACGCCCGCTATTGTAACCGATGCGACGACCAATGATACCGACGAAGGTAAGATTTCTATAATCGAATTTGCGGGTCGTACAATGGCTCCCATCTTTAAGCCTATGGGTGTTGAAAATGACAACTGGCAAGGCTCCGTAGCTTTGATTGTTGGACTCTTTGCGAAGGAACAAGTCGTCAGTTCGCTCAATACCCTTTACGGGACTGAAGCCACCGATGAAGACGAAACGGAATCGACCGAAGAACTCACTTGGGGAAGTGCTGGAATCACCTTTAAGGATGGCATTAGCGAAGCATTTGCGACCATTCCAGATGCATTCTCTGGATTACTTGGAGGATTCTTTGATGCCTTTGGCTTGGCGGTTTTCCAAACAGAGTATCAGAATATGATTGAACTCGCTGAAGCCGAACAATATGAGACCCTCATTGCCAACCTCGACCTTGAAGGTAAAACGCTCGCCGCCGATGAAGCTGCCCGGGCTTTCACCGCCGCACATCTTACAGCAGAGAAAACGCCAAGCGAAACAAATGATCTTGCATTAGAAGATGCAACCGCAACGTTTGAGGCTACAGCAGCAGCGTTAGACGAAGCTACAGCGATTGCAGAAGCAGCGGTCACGGCAAAACTCATTCCGGAACGCAAGGGTGAGCTTATTGCAACCTTGACGCAACTTCACGAAAATACCCTTGCTGCAGATGGTGCAGAGGCAGAACACAGCCTCTTAGAAAAACTTCGTGAAAAGTTTGGAGACGGAGAAGAGGGTCGCCACCGTGCCTATGCCTATCTCCTTTTCATCCTTCTCTATGTGCCTTGCTTGGCGGCTATGGCGACTGTCGTCCGTGAAATCGGCTGGGGTTATGCCAACATTCTCTTTGGCTACTTGACCCTCCTCGGCTGGTGCGTTGCGACACTTTATTTCCAACTTACCGTTGGGCATCAGGCGCTCTGGATTATCATTCCTCTCGTGCTCCTTGCCTTAACCGCGGGATTCTTCTACCTGCTCGGCAAGAAGCATAAAGTTAAACTCGTTGTATAAACACCTTGCGGGGTGCATAAAAACACCCCGCATACTTCCACTTTTCATATTAGAATAGACTAACAAAAGGATGGATTAACAAATGAAAAAATGCAAAAATACATTCGCACTTCTCGCACTTTTTGGCGCCTTTGGGTTCGCTATGCCAGCACTAGCAGCACCCATTGAAGCCGCTAAAGATGATGCACCTGTTGCAGCAACAGAAGAAGATGAAGCCTCATGGGAATTTGGTGCAGCCTTTGGTCTTGACTACTGCTCCAAGCAACTCACCTATGGTTTAGTTGACAATCCACATGGCATTCTCACTCCAAGTGTTGAGCTCTCTTATGGGCATGATGATTATTTCACACTTGCAGTAGGTGCAGAAGCCATCTTTGATACCACAAATTATGGTAAGAAAGATGGAGGTTATAATGACCGTCGCTATAAGTATCAAGAACTCGCACTTGGTCTCACCCTTTCAAAGGTATGGAAAACCGAAGATGTGATTGGCTCGAACTTAGAGACTGCCATTAATTATACTTACGAGTATCACCCTAAATCTTGTAAGAAACCTGCACAGGAATGGTCGAATCCCAATACTCAATGGCTTAACTTTGAAATTTCAGCTGGCGACTATTGGCTCGTTCCGACATTCGCTCTCGAATATAATCTTGATGATCAACAAGACTCGAAGGGGGCAATCTATGCGACCTTTGATCTCTCGCATGAATTTGATCTCAGCGAAATGGTGGGTTGCGAAGAAGGCTTCATGACCCTCACGCCTGTCGTTGGTTTCGGGATGGGTAACAAAGAGCGTAATAAGGCAGACTTTGGCGATTGGTATGAAGAGCACAACTCTTCTGTGGACAACTTCATGCTTCGCGATGGTTATGCCAGCCTTGAACTCGCCATTAGTCCCTTTGATGGGTTCACCGTTGCGCCCTATATCGGTTGCCATCAACAACTTGATAGCAATGCCAAAGATGCCACAGGTAGCGACGACTTTGTTGCGTACTTTGGTATCGGCATCGGATATGAAATCTAATTTAAATACTTTTTTTAAGGACAACCAATAATATATACCCTGCTGGATGCGGTCTCTCTCCCCGCATCCAGCTTTTTATCACCTTAAAGCCGTTCCACATTAAAGAGAATATCTCCAGCATTGCAACTATTTGACACGTCCTCTCGCCATTTACTTTATGAAAATCAAAGTTTATTATACAACAAAAATCGTCTTTTAAAGAGTGAACATGAATTTACTTTTTTTCCACTCTAAAATATGTTATAATTATAATTTAAATATTTAAATTAGGTATAAAGGAGCTAAAATGGAAAACCCTAATATTGAAGCCTATTCTGATGAGGCCGCGCGAATTTTGCGTCAGGCACAGATTGAAGCGCGTGCGATGTATCATGACCATGTGGGAACAGAACACATGGCATTGGCGTGTTGTGTCGTTGAGTGTGAAGCAAAGCGTGTCTTAGAATCGTTTCACACCTCTGCAAATGATTTACGCATTCGAATTGAAGCACAAGCCGCACGTGGTGGTATTGCCGATGAACGCCCCGCCGAGAAAATTCCATGGTCGCAACGCGCTTTAAAGGCTTGCGAAATGGCGAAGCTTGCAGCAGAAAGCCGTGGTCGTAAAAAGGTTGATTCTCTTTTTCTTCTTTTTGCTATTGTCTCTGAGGGGGTTGGCATCGGAGCATTAGTATTGAAGCAAGTCGGCGTAACAGCAGAGTCTTTAGAGCGTTTCATGCCACAAACGGATGCCACAGAACCGCATGGAACCACCCCTCCACCTTTGCCAAATGCAGGAGCAAATGCAAAGGTTACGCCTTCACAAAATGCGTCCTCGTCAAATGAAAAGACGCCCGCATTAGATACTTTTGGCCGTGATTTAACAGTACTTGCGAGTAATGAGAAGCTCGACCCTGTTATTGGACGCGAAAGTGAATTGCGTCGTTTAATTCAAATTCTTTGTCGTCGAAGCAAAAATAACGCAGTTCTTATTGGTGAAGCTGGCGTTGGTAAAACTGCCGTTGTGGAAGGATTAGCACAAGCAATTGCGGCAAGTGATGTGCCTGAAGCAATGTTAGGCAAACGTGTCGTTGCTCTTGACATGGCATTACTTGTTGCAGGAACGCAATATCGCGGCCAATTTGAAGAGCGCCTCAAACGCGTCATTGATGAAGTTTCTCGTTCAGGGAATGTAATCCTTTTCCTTGACGAATTACACACCATCGTCGGCGCGGGCGGTTCTGAAGGAGCGATGGACGCCGCAAATATCATTAAACCCGCTTTAGCGCGTGGCGAATTCCAATGTATTGGAGCTACGACCTTAAATGAATATCGTAAAGGCATTGAAAAAGATGCTGCATTAGAGCGTCGTTTTCAAACCGTTATGGTAGATGAGCCCACAGAGGCTCAAGCCATCGCTATCCTCAAAGGTATTGCACCAAAATATGAAGCGCATCATAATGTTCAATACTCTCAACAAGCCCTTGAATCTGCCGTCAAATTATCCGTTCGTTATTTACCTGCGCGTCAACTTCCTGACAAAGCGATTGATGCCATTGACGAAACAGGCTCTCAATTGCGTCTTTCAGTCGCGATGCGTCCCAAAAAGATCCGTGATTTAGAACAGAAAGCCAAACAATATCGCAAACAAAAAGAAGCCGCTGTCGCTCGTGACGATTTTGACACCGCAGCCTCCTTGCGCGAAAAAGAATCCTCGGCACAAGAAGCTTTCCAAGAAGCGCTTGAGGTTTGGCAAAAAACACAAGGTTCTAAACCTATTCAAGTAACCGATGATGCTATTGCCAATACCATCGCAACCATGACAGGTGTTCCCGTAACACAAATGACAGAAGGCGACCGTCAGCGCATGCTCGCATTAGAAAACGAATTAAATCAAACGGTCATTGGTCAAAAAGATGCTGTTGCGGCTGTGGCTCGTTCACTTCGTCGAGCACGAGCAGGCATGAAAGATCCAGCTCGCCCCATTGGATCTTTCCTCTTCCTTGGGCCCTCTGGTGTTGGCAAATCGTATCTCGCAAAAGAACTTGCACGATCGCTCTTTGGGGATGCGAAAGCGTTGTTACAAATGGATATGTCGGAGTATATGGAAAAACACACGGTGAGCCGTTTAATTGGCTCTCCTCCTGGCTATGTTGGCCATGAAGAAGGCGGCCAACTTACAGAACGCGTCCGTCGCCGTCCCTACTCCGTGGTGCTCTTTGATGAAATTGAAAAAGCACATCCTGATGTAACCAATATCCTTCTTCAAATTTTAGAAGAAGGTTGCCTCACCGATAGCCTTGGTCGAAAGATCG
>JAUNQZ010000089.1 GCA_030535915.1 bacterium | reverse complement strand
GAAGGACGGTACGCTCGAGCAGTTCACCTACGGCCAACTCGCCGCCGAGGAGTAAACCGCAAAGACGCAAAAGGGGTAACGCTGCAAAAAGCGTCCGCTATGGGCTTCGCCCGACACTTTTTCAGCGTTCCCTTTGGAGTCTTGTGGTAACCACAACCTTAAAAGCCCTGGGAGCAATCCCGGGGCTTTTTTAATGAGGAAGAAGCCACGAAATACACGGAAACCACGGAAATGGATACGGCTCGCTACGCTCGATTTATGAAACCACGAAATACACCGTTTATTTTAGTAGAGGGTTTTTAACTATAGACCCGGTCAAAAACTAAAAACCGTTTATTTTAGTAGAGGGTCCTTAACTATAGACCCGGTCAAAAACTAAAAACCGTCTATTAAAATAGGTAGTATTTTTTCTTTAGTTTTGATACAATGTCGGCTTTTAGGAGATTTCAATATGGCTGGATTTGATATTGATAGAGTTGCGCATTTGGCGCGTTTGGATTTGACGGATGAGGAGCGTGCGACCTTTGGTGCGCAGCTGGAGACGATTGTGGCGTATGTTGATCGTATTGCGGGGTTGGATGTTGAGGGTTTGGCGCCAACGTTGCATGGGCATAATGTGAATAATATTTTCCGTGAGGATGCTCCTGTTGAAGGTTTGGAGACAGAGGTTGTGCTTGCGAATGCTCCTGCTCGTATTGATAACGAAATCCGTATGCCGCGTGTGGTGGAATAAGGGGAAGTGGACAGATGAATTTCGAAAAAATGACGATTGTTGAGACGTTGCAAGGGCTTAAGGCTGGGACCTTTACGTCGGTCGATGTGGTGAAGGGTCTCCTTGCGGTGATGGAAGCTTCGCAGGCGACGATTCATGCGTATGTGACGATTGATGCAGAGGGCGCTTTAAAGCAAGCGGCGGAATGTGACCGTATGCGTGCAGAAGGTGTTGACCTCCCGCTTTTGGGTGTACCGATTGCGATTAAGGACAATATGAATGTCATTGGTCAGCCGTGTACGGCATCGTCTCGCATTCTTGAAGGTTACAAGGCGCCGTATGATGCAACGGTGATTGCAAAGTTGCGTGCGGCGGGTGCGATTTTCTTGGGTCGTACGAATATGGATGAATTTGCCTTGGGTTCGACGACGCAGACCTCTGGTTTTGGTCCTACCGAGAATCCGGTTGCACGTGGGTGCATTCCGGGGGGGTCGTCGGGCGGTAGTGCGGCGGCGGTGGGTGGTGACCTTGCGATTTGTGCACTTGGTTCCGATACGGGTGGTTCGATTCGTCAGCCGGCCTCGCATTGCGGTTTGGTTGGAGTGAAGCCGACGTATGGGCGTGTGTCGCGTTATGGCGTGGTGGCGTGTGCTTCTTCGTTGGACCAAGTGGGTCCGATGACCAAAACGGTTGAAGACGCAGCGCTCCTCCTTAATGTCATCTCGGGTGTTGATCCGATGGATGCGACGTGTCTCGATGTGCCGGTGCCGGATTACACCCAGGCGTGGGCGAAGGCTGATGTTGAAAAACCGCTTGCTGGGATGACGATTGGTTTGCCTGTGGAATATTATGGCGAAGGCATTGACCCTGAAGTGCGTGCACTTGTTGAAGATGCCAAGCAGCGTGCGGTTGCGCTCGGCGCTACGCTTAAAGAGGTTTCGCTCCCGCATTCGGATTATGGCATTCCGACCTATTACATTTGCATGACCGCTGAAATCTCTGCGAACTTGGCTCGCTTTGATAGTGTGCGCTATGGGATGCGTGTGCAGTGCGACGATGTGATTGAACAGTACAAGCGTACGCGTGCGGAAGGTTTTGGAGCAGAGGTGAAACGTCGCGTGTTGCTCGGTACGTTTGTGCTTTCGAGTGGATATTATGACGCTTATTACAATCGTGCACAAAAGGTCCGTACGTTGATTCGTCAAGATCTTGAAGCGGCCTTTAAGGAGTGCGATTGCTTGCTCTCTGCTGTTACGCCAGAACCGGCTTGGCCACTTGGTGTTTATCAAAATGATCCCATCCGCAACTACCTCTCGGATGTGCTCACCGTGGCGGCGAACCTCTCGGGTTGTAGCGCGATTGCAATTCCTGCAGGTAAGACCAAGGAAGGTAAACCTGTAGGCGTACAACTCATTGGTCCGAACTTTGGGGAGATGACGCTCTTCAAGGTCGCGAAGGCTTTGGAAATTGCACGCTAAGGAGGTACACAAGATGGAATACGAAGTCGTTATTGGTCTCGAAACGCATGTGCAATTAAAGACAAAGACAAAGATGTTTTGTGGATGCGGGACAACCTTTGGTGCGCAGCCGAATTCGCATGTGTGCCCGGTTTGCTTGGGTTACCCGGGAGCACTTCCGAGCATGAATAAGGAGGCGATCCGTTATACCGTGATGGCGGGCTTGATGTTGGGTTGCCGTATTGCAGAATACGCAAAGTTTGACCGTAAGAATTACTTCTACCCCGACTCGGCCAAGAATTACCAAATCACGCAGCTTGATTATCCGCTCTGCATCGGTGGTGGCGTGGAAATCACAGGCGAAGAAGGCGAAAAGAAAACCATTCGCATTCACCACATTCACTTGGAAGAAGACGTGGGTAAACTCGTTCACCGTGCGGGCGCTTCGGGCGTTGACTATAACCGTGCGGGTACGCCGTTGATGGAAATCGTCTCCGAACCTGATATGCGCTCGCCCGATGAAGCGATTGCTTATCTCAACGCGCTTCGTGAAATGATGATTTACGCGGGCGTTTCGGAATGCAACCTTGAAGAAGGTAATATGCGTTCTGACGTGAATGTTTCAATCCGTCCTAAAGGCCAAAAGGAATACGGGACCAAGATTGAAATCAAGAATATGAACACCTTCAGCGGTATCTATGCCGCTTTGCAGTATGAAATCGAACGTCAAAAGGCAGCACTCAATGCCGGCCAAGCCCTTCGTCAAGAAACGCGTCGTTGGGATACCGAGCTCTTTGAAACACAGGTGATGCGTTCCAAGGAAAATGCCGACGATTATCGTTACTTCCCAGAGCCCGACCTCATGCCGATTTCGCTCACTCAAGAACAAATCGCCACCTGGGCAAAGGACCTCCCCGAAGCGCCTGCAAAGCGTCGTGAACGTATGATTGCTGAATATGGCATTCCGGAATATGATGCGGGCGTACTCTCGGCCGATCGTGCGCTTGCGGACTTCTTTGAAGCGGTCGCCAAGCATTGCGGAAATGGTAAACTCGCCTCTAACTGGGTGATGGCAGAAGTGCTCGCTCTCACCGCAAAGACAGGCGTTGAACTTTCCGCATCGGCGCTCACGGCTGAAATGCTCGGGGAATTGTTGAAGCTTCTCGAAAGCAAAACCATCAATGGTCCCACAGCAAAGGCGCTTCTCCCCGAACTCTTTGAAAAAGGTGGCAATCCTGCGGACATTGTGAAGGAGCGTGGCCTCGGTCAGGTTTCGGATACGTCTGCAATTGAAGCCTTTGTGGATGCGGTGATTGAAGCCAATCCCAAAGTGGTGGCAGAAATCAAAGCGGGTAAAATGGCAGCCATGGGCTTCCTCGTTGGTCAAGTGATGAAACAATCCAAGGGTAAAGCCTCCCCACAAATCGTTCAGGAACTCTTGAAAAAGAAGTTCTAAGTTTTCTACAATAGAATGACGTAAAAAGTCCTCGGAGATTCCGAGGACTTTTTACGTCGCGTTTTTTACCTTTGATCCGGTCGATGGAGGAGAATTCTAAATGATGGAGGATGAAGGGATGACGCTGCCAATGATTACCAAAGATTACGATCAAGAGAACGATATTGAATCGCTTCAAAGAGATGTTCTTTATCGATGACTTGGGCGCCCGCCATATCTGCAATGGTTCGCGCCACACGAACAACGCGTGCATACGCACGAGCCGTAAGACCAAGGTCATTCATTGCTTCACGCAAGATGTCTTCTGCTCCAGGAGCAATGGGACAGAAGGTTTGAAGTTTTCCTGCGGGAATATCGGCATTGCACCGCACGCCTTTTAACCCAGCATAACGCTTCTCTTGCAACGCACGACATGCAAGGACGCGTTCGCGAATTGTTGCAGAACTTTCTCCATTGGCTTTGGACGAGAGCGCTTCAAAGGGAACCGAGGGAACATCAATGTGAATGTCGATACGATCTAATAATGGACCTGAGATTCGCGTTCGATAGCGACGGATGTTTGGCTCTGAACAACGACATTCGCGTTTGGGGTCGCCGGCATAACCACAGGGGCACGGATTCATCGCTGCCACGAGCATAAAGTCTGAAGGAAAGGTTAGCGTGCCTGCGGTACGAGCAATCGTCACGGAACCATCTTCTAAGGGTTGACGCATGACTTCCAACACATTTCGACGAAATTCTGGCAATTCGTCTAAGAAAAGTACGCCGCGATGAGCGAGGGAAACTTCGCCTGGAGTTGGATGTGTACCGCCGCCAATTAAGCCTGCATCTGAAATGGTATGATGGGGCGAACGAAAGGGGCGCGTTCCAACATAGTTTCCTTTTAACACTCCCGCTACAGAATGAATCGCGGTTACTTCGAGCGCTTCATCGCGTGTGAGTGGTGGGAGAATCGTTGGGATACGTCGTGCGAGCATGGTTTTGCCCGAGCCCGGCGATCCGACCATCAAAATATTATGTCCTCCGCTCACGGCAATTTCAATCGCACGGCGTGCGGCGGCTTGACCTTTAATATCCGAAAAATCTTCCGTTCTTTCAATCGGTTGCAAGGCCTGTGGATCGGGATGACAAAGGATTGGCTCCGCTTTACCAGAGAGAATTTCTGCAGCTTGACGTAAGGTCTTCACAGGATAAATATCAATCCCATCAACAAGGGCTGCCTCTCCAGCGTTTTCTTCAGGCACCATGACGGCTTTGAAGCCATGTTTTCGCAAGGCCAGCACAATCGGCAACACGCCTCGAATGCGACGCACGTCTCCGCTGAGTGCGAGTTCGCCAACGACGGGAATGGTTGTCAATAACGGGAGGTCTACCGTACCTGAGGTTGCCAACAGTGCCAATGCAATTGGCAAATCATAAATCGGTCCCTCTTTCTTCAAATTAGCAGGCGCGAGGTTAATCGTCACAGCTGCGGGCTTGAGTTTAAAAAGCGAATTTTTCAATGCTGCACGCACACGGTCGGCACTTTCTTTCACCGCCGTATCGGGTAATCCAACGACACGCGTCCTTGGGTCTTCTGATGAGATTGCGTGCACTTCAATCTCGACTAACTCGGCACTAATGCCAAGCACCGCTGCAGCATAAGCTTTCATTAACATCGCATACCGCCTTTAATGAAGAAAGCTTCGATAACGGACGATGGCTATCGAAGCTTTTTATAAACTCAATTATTTTGCTTGTTGTTCGGATTGGATGCGTTTCATGCGACCGTCACGAATCTTACGCACTTCATACGGTTGCGTTTCCTTTTCGGTCATTGGCGCAATTACCGGCGCACAATTAATGCCAATCAACTTCAAACGCTTCTCTGCCGACTTGGCGCGTTCAAAGAAGTCCGGCCACTTGCGTTGAGACTGTGGCGTCCAGCCGATTTCTGCCAATGCACATGCACGCGGCCAAGCCTTATATTGTTGATCTGCGGGGTCAAACATATATTCACTCCAAAGGTTCCCCTGTACACCTATCACATAACGATGCATTTGCTCAGGGATACCATCGGTGGGATTAAAGCTATAGACGCGTTCTAATGGGAGATATCCGCAATTATACTCATAGGGGTCACCCGGAAGGCCCTGACAATAGTCAAGA
>JAUNQZ010000088.1 GCA_030535915.1 bacterium | reverse complement strand
GACTTTGAACTTCAAAGCAGCCGACTTTGAGGATGAGATCTATTAGACTTAAAAACTATAAGAAATGCGGTTTGGGATACGGCTTGACGGGAGGAGAAATCGTAGGGTAGGGTGTGGGGGTGTTAAATGGCGTTTATTTTTACTTTTCGTAAATATTTTTTGTTTCTCTTTGAAGCAGAAGGTTTGAAGTAAGTGTAGGTTGGAAGAGGACAATCTGTTGAAGTGAGAAAAAGTCAATGGACTCTACATATTAATATGTACATATAAAGTTATTTTTGATAAACTATGATTGTACTTTGGAAAAGGATTTTGATTATGCCTGTTTATGATTATCGTGCGAAAGATCCTTCGCAGGGTTGTGCATATTGTAGAGAGTCATTTGAGATGATGCGTCGATTGAGTGATCCACCATTAGCGACATGTCCGTTGTGTGGAACGGAAGTGGTGAAGTTAATTGCGGCTCCTGCGTTGGGCCGTAGTAAGTCAAAGTTAGATGATCGAGCGAAGTCTGCTGGATTTCATAAGTTAAAGCGTGTGGATCAAGGTGCATTTGAAAAGATGTACTAATGTGTGTTTCGATTTGTTGAAGAACAAAAAGATTGGAGCGTGGATTTATGAGTGATACGGTTGAAATGTTGAATCAGCGTTATGGGGCTGCGGGTCGAATTGCATTTCGCGAGGGTCCAGGCGGTATGCCGCTTGCGGTGTTAATTGCTCCGCAAGGAAGTTGTGAAGTGTCGCTCTATGGTGGGCAAGTTTTGACTTATCGTGTATTAGGCTATCAAGACGCATTGTGGTTGAGCCCATTGGCGGAGTTTTCGGCGGGTAAAGCAATTCGTGGGGGCATCCCAATTTGTTGGCCGTGGTTTGGTGCGGCTCCGAAGCATTTGCCAGAAGGAACGCCATCTCATGGTTTTGCGCGTAAGTCGCTGTGGCGTGTGGCTGAAACAACTTATGGCACGCGTGATACTGAAATGACATTGATTTTAACACACGAGGATGCTACAGATGCGGCTTGGCCGTATAAGTATGAATTAAAGTTAACAATCGCTTTAGGGGATTGTTTGACCTTGACCTTGCAAACTCGTAATATGGATGACAAACCCTTTATTTATAGTGAGGCCTTGCACACCTATTTGCGCGTTGGCGATGCGCGTGAGATTTCGCTAGTTGGGGTCAAGGAAGCTCCAATGCATTTTGAAGATATGGTTACGCACGATGAGGTTATTCCTCATGAAGATGTGATGGCTGGAATTGTAGATCCTGTGATGGATCGAGTGCTTGGCATTGCTGCAGAAGATACCGCGGCGGTGGTGGTTTGGCATCCGTCATTGGAGGGGTTGCCGGGTGATATTCCTTTGGAAGGACCTCGTAAGTTCCTTTGTGTTGAGCCTGCGAATCCGCATCATACGGAGAGTGAAATTACGCTGAAGCCAATGGAAGCCCACATCATAACAATGCGTGTGCAACCTACGACTCCAGAAAGTTTTAAACAGCATCGTTCGTAAATGAAGGAGCCATTGAAATGAAGACCGCAGATTTTTTGAAGACGCTTGATGTTGCTGTGTTGAAACCAGAAGCTTCAATGCATGAGTTACTTCATGTCGCAGAGCTGTGTGCCGATCTTGGGGTAGGGACTTTGTGCGTGAAGAGTTGCGATGTGCGATTTGCCGTTGAATGTTTGCGTGGTTCGCAGACAAAACCGATCGCAGTTGTAGGATTCCCGCATGGTAATACACTGGGTTCGGTTAAGGCGATTGAAGCCCAGATGGCGGTTGCTCAAGGTGCTGAAGAAATTGATATGGTAATTAATGTTTCGGCACTTAAGGATGGCGATGTTGAGGGCGTTCAAGATGAAATTCAATCCGTGGTGACGGCTTCTTATCCTGCGCCTGTAAAGGTGATTTTGGAAACAGCATTATTAACAACTGCGGAAATTCGCAAGGGTGTGGCTTGTGCAATTAAAGCTGGAGCTGCATTTGTGAAAACCTCCACCGGCTTTGCTTCGAACGGAGCAACGCCTGAAGCGGTTAAAACGATGCTTGCTGCTTCGAAAGGAAAGATTAAAGTTAAAGCTTCAGGTGGAATTCGTACACGTGAAGATGCAGAGGCTTATCTTGCAATGGGGTGTGAACGATTGGGCGTTGGTCAGGTAGTCCCCCTTTTAACGGCTGCGGAGAAAAAGCGCTTAGGGATTGATGCTTAAGAGGTTCAGTATGAGAATTTGTTTGTCCATTTTGATTGTATTAGGTTTTTCCTTGTCGCTTTTTGCGGGGACATTTAGTAAGGGTGCACCCGCTGCTTCGCTTTTCCTTGCGGGTAATAATTATTTAGCAAAGATTGGAACAGATGGTACGCAATTGCATCGTTGGTCCGGTGGAAATAATAATGATGCTTGGATGTTGCCCAATGGAAATATTCTCATTGCAGATGGTCGTGCATGGGAGGCGGATGCGAATGGTAAATGCGTGTGGGAGTATCGTTCGGAAGATAATACGGGCGGGGCATGCTATTCTGCACAGCGTTTAGCTGATGGGGCAACGTTGATTGGTGAGAATAGTACTGGACGCGTTTTTGAAGTCACACCAACGGGTGAGATTAGAAACATCATTCAAGTGCCGTTGAATAAAGGTAATCGTCACCAAACATTACGTATGGTACGTCGCTTGGCGGATGGGAGCACGCTTGTTTGTCGCTCGGGAGCAAATATTGTAGAGCGTTATGCGCCAGGTGTCTATGATCAACCCGTTTGGTCGCAAAAGGTACCAGGGGTGGCTTTTGCTGCTGTTGCTGATGCTGAAGGGAACATTTACATTTCAAGCCTTGCTCAAGTGCAAAAGTGGTCGCCCACGAATGAATTATTATGGGAACTTAAGGCAAGTGAGACGGGCCTCCCCATTAAGAATATGACAGGCTTGCATCTCTTACCCAATGGTCATTTGATTGTTGGTTGCTATGGTTATGGCAAGGGAATAGGTGCATTTGAAGTCACCCCTGAAAAAGAGATTTTATGGACATATCGTTCAAATGAGCCATGTAATGATAGCCATATGGCGGTGCAACTTTTAGACGAGAGCATTCAAACGCCATTGCGTTGAGAATGAAAGGATGTAACGATGGTACAAATACAACTACTTGTTGTTTCGGGTGAAGCGCTTGGGACGCATTATACGGTGCCGGCAGAGGGTGCGATTATTGGACGCTCAAGTAAGTGTGATTTTACAATTAATGAAGGTATTCTTTCTCGACAGCATTGTCGGTGTTATGTACAACAAGGCGAAGCCTATGTGCAAGACTTGGAGTCTGCAAATGGGACGCTTGTGAATGGGGAAGATATTGGTGTTTTAGCCATTCGTCTTAAGGATGGCGATATTCTCACCTTGGGCGCTACTGTTATTCGCGTACAGTTAGTTGAGGTCGCGACAATAGCGGAAGGCGCTACGGCTGCGACGGTTCAATTGAATTGGTCTGAATCTTCGGATGATTTATTACAAGCGAATGTCAATCCTCAAATTTCTAAAACTGTAAAATCGATTCCCTGTCCGGAACCTTCGCTTGCATCACCGTCAAAGGTTGAGTCTTCATCAGCGGTTCCAGAGGATTTGGGCTCCATTGATTTAGGGCTTGGCGATCCACTTGATTTAGATGTTCCTAAAACGAGTGCTTCTGGGGCATCCTCTAAGAAAATAATTCGCCTTTTGATTGTTGCACTTGTTGCATTGGTTACGATGATTGCAATGGTTATCCTTTATGAAAAGATGACGAAGGTTGATTCTGCTAAAGATAAGGATGGCATGAAAGGCGTCGAATCTATGACGGGAACAGCGCAATCAAAATCTTTTGATATTGCGTATGAACATCTTCTAATTCAACCTACCGCAATCTTTAATTACAAATTGAATTTCTCTTCTGCGACGGGTATTTTGTCGTTACACTCTGAGAGCTATGGTGAAACGGATCGTAGCTTTGAAGAGAAGAAGCAACTTTCTGAACAAGAACAAAATCGCCTTCGTGATGTTTTTATCGATTGTTATTATGAACAAATCCCAGCGCAATATCCTGAAAAAACAATGGAAACTTGTTCGTTAGATCGCAAGCACATTCATTTCGTTTCTGGGCACAAGGTTTGGGAACGAACCAGTGAGAATTATGCCTCACATGATTATGAGAAACTGTGCGTTGCATTGGAAACATGTGCAGGGGATTTATTAAATCTCAAAGCCGCACAATATTCCGTTGACGAATTGCTTAATTTTGCGCGAAGTTATTTGGATGATGCCGAAGCTTATTGGTTGCGAATTGCACAAGGTGATGAGAACTTGTGCAAGAGTTATGAAAATTATTGTGAAGCAGAGGCCTATCTCCGAACAATTAACCCAAAGCCTGAATTCGCCAAAGATATTCAGCGTGGTGTAGATAAAACGCGTGATCTTATGGACGAACGCTACAATGACTATAAACTTACGGTTGATCAAGCTTATTATGGACGCGATGAAGAACTTGAAGCGCGTGCATTAGGTAAGATTATGCGTTTGCTCCCGACCTCGGATGAGCGTTATCGTCAAGCAGAAACACGCCTTGAAATTCTTGAAGGCAAGCGTCGTTATTAATGCCGATATATGAAGGAGTTTAAAAATGTTTAAACGATTGGTTATTTTTTCTCTTATGACGCTAACAGCGGGCATTCTTTTTGCTCAAGAAATTTCGCGTGAAGTGAAGGTGACGCTTTCTTCTGATGTACCCGCAATTTTTACGGTTAATCATGAAATTGCAAATGCAACAGAAGATGCTCAAGAAAAGCTTGTCTCAATTTCGTTGCCACCAAAATGCTCCGCCGTGATTAAGGTCGAAGCAAAAGGTTATCAAACACAATGGCGAACAATTACACCAACGGTAGGTGAAAATCGGACGGAAACATTTGAATTGTTGCCTCTTGAAGTTCCCTGTCTTTTTACTTCTCCGAATGGAAAAGTCGCACGACTTTCTTTGAGAGGGCGTGAAGTTGGGAAGACGCCTTGTTATGTTTTCTTAGAAGCAGGCAAGAAACATGTGATTAAGGCGGATGCAGAGGGTTATCATGATGAGTTATTGACGATTAATACAATTGATGGACGCGCAAAGTTCGTTTCTGTCAATTTAAAACCGAGCTCTGCAACATTAGTATTGAATAGTTCGCCTATTGAAGCAGAAGTTCTTGTTAATGGTATCTCTTATGGAGAGACGCCTGTTGTTCGAGATCGTTTGAAACCGGGTGTTTACACGATTGCTTTTTCTGCGCCTGGATATAAAACTACAGAAACATGTGTTGAAATTGCCGAAGGTGAAGAAAAAAATGTGGATATGGCGCTTGAACCGCTTGCAGCATCTCTTCGTGTTGTAACGCTACCAGAAGATGCCCGTGTTTATGTGGATGGCGTGTATCGTGGACAGTCAAATCTTACGCTTTCAAATCTTGAAGCCGAGGTGACGAATGTTTCCGTTGAAAAAGTCGGTTATACGAAGGATAGCCAACAATTGATTTTGAAATCTGGCGAAGAGGGTTTTGTTGAGTTCCGTCTTGAAAAGGTCATGGCATCTGCGACATTTAAACTTTCACCAGCGGAGGTTGATGTTTATATTAATCGTAAACTTTATACAACGACAACGCCGGCTAAAAAAGGGAGTTATGTCTCTTCTCCTGTCACGATTACCTTGCCCATTGGTAAGCATACCTTAGCGTTCTCTGCAAAGAATTATTTCACAAAAGAAGTAACGATTATCTTGCAAGAGAATAAGTCGTTAGAC